>NZ_BLVP01000005.1 GCF_013340305.1 Desulfovibrio psychrotolerans | reverse complement strand
CGTCGTGTGTTACTCATCCACTGCTCCTGTTTGAGTCAGGATAGTAGCTTAACTGGGTATCCACAACTTTGTAGCAGGATCAGACGGGGGGAAGGGGCCTGAAAAGAAATTTTTGGTTTGCTGCATCGGACTTCTTGCTTTGCCGCCAGTTCTCTATATGAAATGAACTAGGAAGCATCTGGTATATGCTCAGCCAAACCTTGGAGCACCTCTCTACGTCGCCGTCACCTGAATGCCAACAGAATGATCCATAGTGCGGTATCCCCAACGCAACAAGGAGTCTGGTCATGGTTACCTGCTCGCGCCACACGAAAACGGGATTCGCAGTACGCATGCTTCTGGCTCTCGCCATATGTCTGTTTCTGGCACAACCCGCCCGGGCGGGGAAGGCAAAGTATGTCTTTCTGTTCATAGTAGACGGCATGAGCATGTCACAAATTTATGTTGCAGAATCGTACAAGGCCATTCTTGAGGGCAAGGAGGTCCGCCCCGGCGCGGCGCGGCTCGCGTTTACGCATTTTCCTCATCAGGCCATGACGACAACCTATTCCAGTGAATCGCTGGTCACGGATTCAGCAGCAGCGGGCACGGCCATAGCAACGGGTACCAAGACCTACAATGCCGGAGTGGGTGTGGATGCCGATGGCAAGCCTGTGCCGTCTGTAGCAGAAATGGCCCGCGACAAGGGCATGAAGGTGGGCATTGTCACGTCCGTTTCACTGGATCACGCAACGCCCGCCGCTTTCTACGCACATCAGAAGAGCCGTAAAAATCATTACGAGATAGGCCTTGAACTGGCCGCAAGTAATTTTCACTACTTTGCAGGCGGCGGCTTTGTTGACCCGGAGGGCAAACAGTCAAGGCGCAAAGGCAGAAAAGAGCACGTTCTGGATGCCATACGCAGCGCAGGCTACTCGTACGTGAACGACAAAGCCAGTTTTGCGGCGTTGGGTGCAGGAGCAAGAGCCGTGGTGGTGCCGCCCCGCCTGCAGGATGAGCAGTCCATGTTCTATGCCATTGATGCGGCTGCCGGAGATATTTCCCTTGCAGACCTTACGGCCAAGGGGATTGAGGTGTTAGACAACCCCAACGGCTTTTTTATGATGGTTGAAAGCGGCAAGGTGGACTGGGCATGCCATGCCAACGATGCTGCCACAGTCGTCAATGATCTGCTGGCGCTGGAGGCGGCGGTGGAAAGAGTGCTCGGCTTTGCGGCCAAACATCCTGAAGAAACATTGATAGTCGTCACGGGTGACCATGAGACAGGCGGAATGGCACTGGGATTTGCCGGAACCAGATATTCAACGTACCTACAGCAACTGGCGCGTCAGAAAGGTTCCCACAGTGCCTTTAACAAGATGTTTACCGCATGGCGCAAGGCAAATCCGCACGGCACATTTGAGCAGGTTGCTCCTATGATAGACGATTTCTTCGGCCTGCGGGTGTCTGCAAGCCGGGAATCGGCCAATGCTGACACAGCAGCGGGAACTGGCGCGGAGTCGGGCAATACGGGGAGCGTAACCACTCAGTCCATCCAACCTTTCGAGGAGGAGGCTCTCCGGGTCGCCTTTGCGCGGAGCATGAGCGTGCAGGATGCAGACACCAAGGGGCCGGACTACCTGCTGTACGGGTGGCACGAACCGTTTACGGTGGCGTTAACCCATCTTCTCAACAAAATGGCCGGAGTATCATGGACATCGTACTCCCATACCGGTGTGCCCGTCCTCACCTTTGCCACCGGTGTGGAGAGCAGTCTTTTTCAGGGATACTACGATAACACCGACCTCTTCACAAAATTTGTGGCCGTGCTGGGCCTTCCGCCCCGCAAGGCGCTGAACTGAACAGTTTTGCGGGCACACGGCCTTGGGCCTTCCCGTTTTCGGAGCGACAATGCCTGTATCCAAGGATGCCCGTCTCGCGCTGTTCTTTATTCTTCTCACCCTCCTGTTGCATTGGATACCCACCGGATATGAGAAACGCCATGCGGGCGATGCCATTCGCTGTCAGGGAGAGATCCTAGAGGCGGATGACAGCCGGGTGCGTACCTACGGCATTGTTTCCGCCGGTATTCAGCGGCTGAGTATCCGTATTGCCGATGGCCCGTTTGCGGGCGCGGTGGTTGAAGCCCACAACGAAATGCTGGGTAAGATGGATCTGGACAAGCGTTTCGTTGTCGGCGACCGGGCACTGGTCGTTCTGTCGCTGGAGAACGGGGCCATTTCCCACGCCATTGCGCAGGACTATTACCGGCTACATGTGGAAGGGCTGCTTATGGGCCTTTTCGCTCTGCTGCTGCTTTCTTTTGCCGGGTGGACCGGGCTAAAGGCCCTTCTTTCCTTTGTCTTTTCCGGGTATGTCATCTGGAAGCTGCTTGTTCCGGCCCTGCTGAGCGGGCACGATCCGATTCTGGTCGGACTCCTTGTCGTCACGCTGCTCACGGGCGCGATCATTTTTCTTGTCGGCGGCCTGAGCAGGCGGGCCATGGCGGCATTTCTGGGGGCCCAACTGGGCATTATAACCACCTGCCTGCTGTCGCTTGCCTTTGCAGGGCCGTTCCGGCTCAGCGGTGCGGTGATTCCTTTTTCGGAAACCCTGCTTTACTCAGGGCACGCTCACCTGAATCTCACCCGCATATTTCTGGCCGCCATATTCATTGCCTGTTCCGGTGCGGTTATGGATCTGGCCATGGATGTGGCCACCTGTCTGGAAGAGGTGGTCAAGGCCGACCCCGGCATAGGATTTCCGCAGGCGCTTGCCTCCGGGCTGCGTGTGGGCAGGGTGGTTGTGGGCACCATGACCACCACGCTGCTGCTGGCCTATTCCGGCGGCTACATTACCCTGCTTATGCTTTTTATGGCGCAGAATATTCCCATGATAAGCATCCTGAACATGAATCTTGTGGCCGCTGAGGTTATGACCACGCTTATCGGCAGCATAGGGTTGGTGCTTGTGGCGCCCTTTACGGCGCTCACAGGAGCGTTGCTGTTCGTTGGCAGGCGAAAGAACAACACTGCCCAATGAGTCTGCCGGGGCTGCCTGCTGCATGTCAGTCGAAGGGAGTCTCCTGCATCCGCCAAGGGCGCGGAGCCTGCGTGTGCCTGAACGTATGCCGTTGGCAAGGCGGCCCGAGACCAATTAAACGAATCCCCCGGCGCACCGTAGTGTCCGGGGGATTATGTCTGCAGGGGATTTCTTTCCGACAGGGGTTAGAAATCGATGTTGCGCGGCGTACGCGGGAAGGGGATTACGTCGCGGATGTTGGTGATGCCGGTGAGCAGCATGAGCAGCCGTTCAAACCCCATTCCGAACCCTGCGTGGGGCACGGTGCCGAAGCGGCGGGCATCCAGATACCACCAGTAGTCGTCCACGTTCTGGCCGATTTCACGGATGCGGGCTTCCAGCACATCCAGCCGTTCCTCACGCTGGGAGCCACCGATAAGCTCGCCTATGCGCGGCACCAGCACGTCCATGGCGGCAACGGTCTTGTCGTCGTCATTCAGGCGCATGTAAAATGCTTTTATCTGCTTGGGATAGTCGCGCACAATCACAGGTTTGCCGAAGTGTTCCTCAGCCAGATAGCGCTCGTGCTCGGTCTGCAGGTCGCAGCCCCACGAAACGGGGAACTCCCAGTCCTTCCCGGAAGCGAGCAGAATATCCACAGCTTCAGTGTAGGTAATGCGTGCAAAAGGCTCACGTACCAGCGTTTCCAGCCGTCCCATCAGTTCCTTGTCCACAAAACTGGCAAACAGGTTCAGGTCCGGGGCGCAGTGTTCCATGACGTGGCGCACCACATACTTGGTCATGTCTTCGCCTAGGTCCATGTCATCCTGAATGTCCGCAAAGGCCATTTCCGGCTCAATCATCCAGAATTCCGCTGCATGCCGCGGAGTATTGGAGTTCTCAGCACGGAAGGTGGGTCCGAAGGTGTAGACCCTGCCCATGCCCATGGTGAGCATTTCGGCTTCCAGCTGCCCGGAAACGGTAAGATTGCTCTCGCGTCCGAAGAAGTCATCTTCAAACCAGTTGCCGTTCTCCGGCTTGGAAATGCCCTGCACGGGCAGGGTGGTCACGCGGAACATCTCGCCCGCGCCTTCGCAGTCCGAGCCGGTCAAAATGGGCGTATGCACATGGAAGAACCCGCGATCGCGGAAGAAGGAATGCACGGCAAATGCAGCTTCAGACCGAATGCGGAACGCGGCTCCGTATTTGTTGGTGCGGGGGCGCAGGTGCGCGATGGTGCGCAAAAATTCGTCGGAGTGTCTCTTCTTCTGGAGCGGAAAGGTTTCCGGGTCAGCAGTGCCGAAAAGGGTAAGCTCCGTACAGCGCACTTCCCATTTCTGCCCTTTGCCCGGAGACTCCACAAGTTCTCCCGTGACCTGCACGGAAGCCCCCGTGCTTACGTCCTTGATAATGCCGTATGTGGGAACGGTTTCGTCTATGATGACCTGTATGTTCATGAGGCACGAACCGTCATTGATTTCAAGAAACGAAAAGCCCTTGGAATCGCGGCGGGTGCGCACCCAGCCGCACACCGTTATCCGCGCCTGTGCTTGCTGCGCGTTAAGCGCTTCTGCAATGGGCGTTCTTTGCATAGTCTCACTCCTTGCAATCTCTGGATATGCATGGACCAGAGGCTGGCCCGTTTTCCTGTTCCGCCGCACCGGCGGCCAGTGCCGTGTTCACTGCCAAGGGATAGGCGCATTGCGCCAGCCCGGTCAACAGGTTTTGCGCAGAAGCGCAATGGCGGAGCGCCGGGAGAGGATAACCCGCAAAGGGAAAGGCCTCCCCTAGCGCCAACAGGGGGAGGCCTTTGCAAGCCAGACGATATCTTTCGTTGCGTACCGTACCGGTCTCCGCCCGGGGGTACATGTGCAGAAAACATCTTTTCCGTCGCGCATGCGGCGGAAAACTCCTCCACAACAAACGCGGGCCGGCCTTCGTCTTCCGGCTGCCGCGCGTACCGCACGGGGACATGGCAACAAGTCGTATCCGTGCGGGCATCCTCATGCGGATGCAACAGGGTACCAATCACAGTTCCGGCGCGACCTGTTTCATGCCGGAACAGACCATGCCGCGCATGACGCCAAGGCGGCATTTCGCAGAGGGTCCTGAATGTGCACCTACCTCCTCTGTCTCGGTTCATTGTTCCATGCAACAGCCATAGACAGTGGGCGTGACCGCAAAGGGTCTTCCCTGCCGTTTTCCTGTCCGGTTATTATCGGACCGGAACGGCCTGCCGGGATATGGCGTGGAATCCTTGCCGCAGGGCGAGCCTGACAGCAGGGTCGGCAGCGCGGCGCGATGCCGTACCGCCGAGTATGCGCCTGTATCCGCACGTATAACCCGTCTCCTTTGGAAACGCGCGGCAAGAGCACTCCCGACGATTAAATCCCCTGACAATGCCCATATACCTGTCAGATGCACAGGGCCGTGTCAATTCAGATCGTACTGGTTGAGCGCACAGTAGCAGGTTGGAGCCTATTCTGTCCCGCACCAACGCAACGGATTGCGGGGCGGGCATCTGCCGCCCGTAACGACTTGACGGAATCCGGGACGGACGCTAATGGAAAAACTTCCCTCTGCCGGTATGTGTGTGGGCGCGACGTGGCAGGGGAGCGGATGAAAAGGAGGATGACCATATGAACGCCTTGAACGCAAACAGGGAAGAACTGGTGCGCCTTGCCCGTGAATCCGGGTTGCCCGTTTCCGAAAATGCATCCGTGACCGAGGTGGTGCTGTTGCTCAGCGACCTGCCCATTCTTGCGGACGAATTGTCGGAAGCGCTCAACCACATTCTCGGGAACGTGCGCGAAGCGGATTACACTGCGCACGCCTAAGGCTTCACCGCAGGGTGCGGAAAACGTGCCCGAAGCAATCACAAACGCCCCGGCAGATCACACTATGGTCTGCCGGGGCGTTTCGCCTGTCAGTATCGTCGCTTTTTCCGTTTATACGTCCAGCTCCAGCCCCACAGGGCAGTGGTCGGAGCCGAACTGGTCCATCTCTATCCATGCATCGCGCACGGCGGGAACCAGCTCCTCAGAGACAAAAAAGTAATCTATGCGCCAGCCCACGTTGCGTTCGCGCGCCTTGAACCTGTAGGACCACCACGAATATTGGTCCGCAGCCTGCGGGTGCACCAGACGGAAGGTGTCGGCGTAACCGTGTGCCACCAGCTTGTCCATCCAAGCCCGTTCAATGGGCAGAAAGCCGGAGATGCCCTCGTTTTCCTTGGGGCGGGCGATATCAATGGGGTGGTGGGCGGTGTTAAAGTCGCCGCATACCACAATGGGCTTGGACTGCCGCAGGCGCTGGGCGTGTTCCAGAAAAGCATCGTAAAAGCCCAGCTTGTAGCGCAGCCTGTCTTCGCCGGACTGCCCGTTGGGAAAGTAGATATTGAAGTAGTGAAACGCGGGGTATTCCAGATGGATAACCCGGCCTTCACCTGTGTAGTCCGCGCAGGGCAGGTCGTATGTCACGGCAAGCGGGGCGGGGCGGCTGAACACCGCCGTGCCGGAATAGCCCTTTTTAACCGCAGCGGCAAACCAGTAGCTTTGGTATCCGGGCGGATTCCTGTCCGCCTCGTCCACCTGTTCCGGCCTGGCTTTGGTCTCCTGCAATCCGATAATGTCCGCGTTGCACGCGGCGAACCAGTTCCATTCGGGTTTCTTGCTTATTGCCCTGAACCCGTTCACGTTCCAGGAAACCAGACGCATTCGTTCTCCTGTGCGGTTTGACCTTGGCAGCTCGCTGAAAAAGGCGGCGGGCCTTGCTGCTGCGAATAATTCACCCCGGCGGCCTGCTAATGCAGCGTAGCCAAACGGGGAATGCGGAACAGAACCTGCGTTCCTTCTCCGGGCATGCTGTCTATGCGCAGCCCATATTCCGGCCCGAACATGCGTGCCAGACGATGGTGGCAGTTCATGACGCCTATGCCTTCGGAGGCAGATTCCATGTCGCTCTGCTCAAAAAGTTTGCGCACCTGCTCGGGGCGCATGCCCACACCGTTGTCTTCCACGGCAACGCGCAGTTCCTCACCTTCGCGGGCAATGGTGAGCTTGATAAGCCCCCCTTCCTCGCGCCGGGAAATGCCGTGCTTCACACCGTTTTCCACAATGGGCTGAATGAGCAGCGGAGGCACGGGCCAGTCCTCGCAGCCGTCGGAAACATCCATCTGCACCCGGATGCGGTCGCCGAAGCGGGCCTGTTCAATGGCAAGGTACGCCTGCACCTGCTGCAATTCGTCGGAAAGAGGAATGAAGCCCCGGCTGGAATCAAGGTTGCGCCGCATGTAGCGCGAAAGATCCAGCAGCAGTTCCCGGGCCTTGTCCGCATTGGTGCGGCAGAAGGCGGCAATGGTGTTCAGCGAGTTGAACAGGAAATGCGGATTAATCTGCGCCTGCAGGCGGCGTATTTCCGCATGGGCCAGCATGCGGGTTTGCAGGTGCAGGTCTTCCAGTTCCAGCTGGGTGGAAAAGAGGCTGCCCAGCCCTTTGGCAAGTTCGTAGCGTATGCGGTCCAGCGGGTCAGATTTGGAGCCGTAGAATTTAAGGGTGCCTATAATGCGGTCGCCCTTGCGCAGGGGAACCACAATGCCCGAATGCAGGGGGCATCCCGCGTGTCGGCAGCCTATGTCTTCCGGGGCGTTCAGAAAAACGGGCTCGCCTGTTTCCAGCACATTGCGGGTGCCCATGGTGTTTATGGGCGCCCCGGCGTTGTGGTGGTCGTCTCCCTTGCCGATATGGGCAAGGATGGTCTTGTCGTCGGTAATGGAGACCGCCGCCACGGGAATACCGTCAAAGATGATGCGCACGGTCTCACGGGCAGATTCCGCATTCAGGCCCCCGCGCAGGTGCGGGACGGTCTGGTTGGCAATGGCCAGAATCTGCTCCGCCATGTCGGGGTCTCGTTTTTCCCGGTCCTTGAAGACCACATTGATGATCTGCACAAAGAGAATGGCTCCCAGCGTGTTTACCACTATCATGGGCATGCCGATGATCTGTACCAGATGTAGGGCGTCTTCGAATGGACGGGAGAGCAGCAGCACCAGCCCCATGTGCACCGATTCGCCGACCAGGCCCAGAATGCCCGCCGCGCGCCAGTCCAGACCATCGCCCATCTTGCGGGCCACCAGCCCGGCTGCAAGCCCCTCCAGAAAAGTGGCCAGCCCGCAGGGGATAGCGGAAAACCCGCCGATATCGATGAGATTTCTGTGCAGCCCGGCAATGAGGCCCGCCCCGGCACCCACCACGGGGCCGCCGAACAGCCCGCCGGTAATGACGGCCATGGCGCGCAGGTTGGCAACGGACTGATGGATATCGTTGCCGCTGTATGTGCCGAGTATGCCGAACAGCCCGAAGAACGCCACGTAGAACGCCGTGTTCACCGAAGAGGAGTGCGAACCGCCGAACCGTGCCAGCGGTCGCAGGGAAAGCAGCAGAAAGGCCGCTGCCACCACCAGCCCGAAGCGTTCTATGAGCACGCCGAGCAAAACTTCCGTAGTCATGCGAAAAAACCTCTGTGCCCCGGGTTCCCATGCGGGGAGGGGCAAACCACATGTATCTCGCTCCGGGCGGCGTCGCGTGCTCCGTGCAGGGAGCGCCGCATATGCTACAGCCCGAGCCGTTCCTTGAATGCCTTGACCCTGCTGCGGCTGACCACGATTTCCGTGCCCACAGCATCGTTCATTATCATGGTATACTTGCCGTTGAACCACGGGGCGAATTCCCGCACCCGTTCCATATTGACCAAGTCGCTCCGGTTGGCGCGAAAAAAGGCGTGGGGTTCCAGCCGTTCCTCCAGCCGCCCCATATTGACCTGCCCGTGGCACAGGAATCTGTCCGTCCGGGTGTGCGCCCACACCTTCTTGTCGTCCGCCCGGCAGAAAAAGACATCCTGCGGTTGCAGGAGCAGCACACGGCCCATGCTCTCCACGGAAATGCGGGTAAAAGACGCCCGCTGGCCCATAAGGGTCAGCAGGTGTTCCAGACTGCCCTGCGAAGAAGCCGTTCCTTCCGTTGTTTCCGGGTCAGGCGGAGAGGCAGGCGAATCGCCCTTAGCCGCGTCGGAGTGCTGTCTGGCCGTATCAGGCTGCTGCCGTGCGCCTTCTTTCCGTGTACCCGACAGCCTCTGCCGCACCTTGTCCAGTCCCTTGCGTACCCGCGCCTCTTCAAGCGGCTTGAGGATGTAGTCTATGGCGTTTTCCTCAAAGGCGCGTATGGCGTACTGGTCAAAGGCCGTGGCAAAGATGACCAGCGGGGGGTCTTCCATGTCCATGAGCTGCTCCACAACGGTAAATCCGTTGCCGCCGGGCATCTCTATGTCCAGAAATACAAGGTCCGGCTCGTGCCTGTAGATGGCCTCCAGAGCGAGCGAGGCGGAAGGTGCCGTGGCCACGACCTCCACGCCCTCCATGCGGGAAAGAATGTACTCCCATTCATCCCGCGCGGGCGGTTCATCGTCCACGATAATGCAGCGTATGACCATGGCAGGATGCTACTCCCGCCTTGTGTGCTTGTAAATAGCCGCTGTGCGGCATCTCCTTGCCAGAAGCCACTTCTGCGGGTACAAGCAAAACTGCTTGCCGAACCGGGCCGTTGAGGCGCGGCTGTCCGTTGCGCCGCCGTATCCCTTCAGATCGGAGCCATCTCCCTGCAGAGGTTCTGTGCTGAATTTTCCTGCGATGCGCGCACACCGCTTTCCTAGAGCCTGCGGCAACAGTGCGTCATTTTCTTAACCACGTTATATCCCGGAGACTTCATGTCCACAAAGATACTTGCCGCTGCCCTGCTTGCCGCCGCTCTTGCCCTGCCCCTGCCCGTGCCGGGACTGACCGTACAGGCCGTTGCCGCCGATGCCGCGCTGAAGGCGCAGGTGGAATCCGTGTTGCGCGAGCACCCTGAGGTGATGATGGATGTGCTGCGCGAGCACAGCGAAGAGCTTTTTCTGATCATGCGTGAAGGCTCGCAGAAAGCCCAGCGCAGGACCGTGGCAACCCAATGGCAGGCCGATCTGGACGTTCCCAAGAACGTGAACCTGAAGAACCGCATCACGCGCGGCGGTGCGGAAGCCCCTGTGACCATAGTGGCTTATTCCGACTTCACCTGCCCTTACTGCGAGCAGGCCGCGTTTACCGTGAACAGCATGCTCAAGCACTACGGCTCCACGCTGCGCTTTGTCTTCAAGAACTACCCGCTTGCCAGCCACGAGCATGCGCGCACGGCCTCCGAGTATTTTGTGGCTGCTTCCATGCAGAATGCGGAAAAGGCTTGGCAGTTTTATGATGCCGTGTTCGCCGGCAGGGCCGCGCTGACCGCACAGGGAGAGGAGTTTCTGCGGTTTACCGCAGAGGCCGTGGGGCTGGATGTGGCCCGTCTGACCGCCGATGCCAAGGGCAGCGCGGTGAAGGCGATAATCGACGAAGATATCCGCGAGGCGCAGGAACTGGGCTTCAGCGGCACCCCGTATTTTCTGGTGAACAACATCGTGGTGCGCGGGGCGTTGCCCTTCGACCTGTTCAGCGAAGCCGTGGAAATGGCGCTGGACCACGAGAACAAGAAGCAGTAGCGCGGGGAACCGCGCGGGCAGGCTGCCTTCGGGGTGCCTCCACGCTGCGGGAATCCTGTTGCAGCAGTCTTTTGCGCGGTTGCAATCCCCGGTATCCGGTTGCAGCTCCCGATATTGGGGTGCAACCTTCACTATCCGGTTGTAACCGGCCCGCAAGAATGCAATGAAGCGGGGGACAGACGCATATCGCCTGTCCCCCGCGGTTTATTGTACTATGTCTTCCTGCGGCCAGTCGTAGATGCTGCCCGCGTCATACACGTTCGCGTAGCCCATGCGCACCAGTTCCGCAGCGGCTATGGCACTTCTTCTGCCGCTCCGGCAGTAGAGAACAATGATCATATCCTTGTCCGGCAGCTCCTGCGCGGCACGCCCCCGTATTTCCGTATAGGGCAGCAGCAGTGCTCCCCGGATGTGCCCGCCGGCAAATTCTTCGGGCGTGCGCACATCCAGCAGAACATACGCGGCACCGCTCTCCAGTATCGCCTTGGCCTCTGCGGACGTGATAGTCCGGTAGCCACTGCCTTCCGCCACTGCGGTACACACAGGCACTGCCATGCTGAAGACCAGCCAGAGCAGCAGCCAGAGCGACATGCGGACGGATGTGCGGACGGGCAGGCGGCACGGCAGATTTGCCGTATATCTCGGTGTTGGGTTCATACGTCGCAGGCTTCCTTGGTGTGGCGTTATCTTTGCCGGTCATTCTGGAGCATCCGGTGCTGCATGGCAAGGCTGTAAAAAGATGCGGCTAGCGTAAGAAAGGGCCGGACGACAAATGCCGTCCGGCCCTTCTGTGTTTTCATGCGTATCCGGCTTGGTGCCGCTACGCGATCCAGTCGTCGTCCTCTTCAATGGGGGCAAAGCCGCGGCGCATGGTGTTTTCCGTCACGCAGCGCGGGTCCATGAACTGGAGCAGGTAGTCGGGGCCGCCGGTTTTGGAGCCTACGCCGGACATCTTGAATCCGCCGAAGGGCTGCCGTTCCACCAGTGCGCCGGTATTGTTGCGGTTCAGGTACAGGTTGCCCACGCGGAACTCCCTGCGGGCCTTTTCCAGATGCTCGGGGCTTCTGGAGAACACGCCGCCGGTAAGGGCAAAGCGGGTGCCGTTGGCAATTTCCAGCGCATGGTCAAAGGTTTTGGCCTTCAGCACCGCCAGCACGGGGCCGAAGATTTCTTCCTGCGCGATGCGGTGGTCGGGCTGGATGTCGCCCACAATGGTCAGCGGCACATACGCGCCTTCTGCCGGAATATCGGTGCGCTTGAGCAGAATGGTACCTTCCTGCTCGGCCACCTTGATGTATTCGTTCACATTCTTCTGCAGGGTCACGTCTGCTACCGGGCCCATGTAGTTGGCCGGGTTTTCGGAGGGGCCTATCTTTATGTCGCCTGCTGCCTTGATCAGGCGCGAGACGAACCGCTCGTAGATGGGCTCCACCACAATGACGCGCGAGCAGGCCGAGCACTTCTGCCCCTGAAAGCCGAAGGCGGAGTAGAGCACGTGCAGCACGGCTTCATCAAGGTCGGCATCGTCGTCGATGATGATGGCGTTCTTGCCGCCCATTTCCGCGATGACGCGCTTGCACTGCATCTGTCCGGGCTGGACCACGCTGGCCTTGTTCTGGATGCGCAGGCCCACTTCCATGGAGCCGGTGAAGCAGATCATGCTCACCTTGGGATGCTCGATAAGGTAGTCACCCATGACGGAGCTGCGTCCGGGGCAGAAGTTAAAGACCCCTGCGGGAAGCCCTGCCTCGCGGAAGACCTCTGTCAGGTTGTAGCCCACGCGCGCGCTGATGGAGGAAGGCTTGAACACCACGGGGTTGCCCGTAACAATGGCTGCGGCAGCCATGCCGATGGAGATGGCGAAGGGGAAGTTCCACGGCGATATAACCGCCGCGATGCCCTTGGGCTGATAGAAGAGCTGGTTGTGTTCGCCGGGAGCACGGCCCATACGGCGCGGGCGGCCAAGGCGCAGCATTTCGCGGGCATAGTATTCAAGAAAGTCTATGCCCTCGCCCACATCGTGGAAGGCCTGATCCCACTGCTTGCCCACTTCCAGAATCTGCCATGCGGAAAGCTCGTACGCCTTTCTGCGGGCCACTTCAGCGGATTTGAACAGGTAGTTGGCGCGGTCTTCGGGCGAAACGTCACGCCATATGTAGAAGGCGCGTTCCGCCGCGTTCAGTGCCGCATCCACTTCCGCAACACCGGCCTGGCAGATGTCCGCCAGCTTTTCAGAGTAGTTGGCCGGGTTGGTGGTGGGAATGACGTCTTCCGTGAACACGTCCTTGCCGTCAATGTACAGCGGAATCTTGCCGCCCATGCGGGAGCGTATGTCCGCAATGGCAGAGGGGAAGGCAGCGCGTGCTTCGGGTACGGTGAAGTCTATCATGGCATCGTTCACGAACAGGGGAATGCCCTCCACCCCTTCGTGGAACCCGTCGGGCTTGGGTGCGGGCTTGGCGGCAAGTTCGCGCTCCAGCGTTTTTTGCGGATTCTCCAGCAGGCGTTCCATTTCCGTGCCGTCGGCAAAACTCTGGCGCAGGAAGGATTCGTTGGCGGTGTTTTCCAGCAGGCGGCGCACAAGGTAGGCCATGCCGGGAATAAGGTCGCCGTAGGGGCAGTACAGGCGCACGCGTCCGGCCACGTTCAGCAGGCCCTTGCGCACGGGTTCGGCCATGCCGTAGAGCACCTGAAACTCGTAGCGGGTATCGGGCACGTTCAGTTCATGCGCTGTTTCCATAACGGAGGAAATGGAGCGTATGTTGTGCGAGGCGCAGGCAAAATAGCAGATGTCGTGGTTTTCCAGAATGACGCGGGCCTGCCGTTCAAAGGCTATGTCCGACTCGGGCTTGTGCGTCCACACCGGCACGTCCCAGCCGTTCTGTTTGGCCACCACGGTTTCCATGTCCCAGTATGCGCCCTTTACCAGACGGATGGCTATGGGCAGGCGTTCGGTGCGCGCCCACTTGATCAGGTCGGCAAGGTCGTGGTCTGTGCAGCGCAGGTACGCCTGCAACACGATGGAAAGGTGCGGGTAGTGGCGGAATTCCGGGTCTGTGCGCAGGCGGCGGTACAGTTCCAGCGTCATTTCGCGGTACTTGAGCGATTCCATGTCTATGCACAGGAAGCCGCCCATGGCCATGACCTTGCGATATATGGGCACAAGGCGCGACATAATGCCCTTCACGGAGCCGTCCACATCCACAGATTTAGCCTGAGAGAAGAGCGCGGATGGCTTTATGGAGACGTTCACCTTGGGGGTGAATCCCCAGTCCAGCGAGGAGTCGCCGCCCTTTCCGGGCAGTGCCTTCCACTTGTCGTGCTCGCGTTCTATGGCATCCAGCACCTCAAGGTAGCCGTCACGGTATGCATCGGCTTCCTCCTCGCTCACCGTGGCTTCGCCCAGCAGGTCCACGGTAAAGGCGAACCCGTCCTTGCGCAGCTTGGCAAGCCCCTTCACAGCTTCCTTGGTCTCCTGTCCCACGATGAACTGGCGGCCCATGGCTTCTATGTTGGTGCGGATGGTCTTTTCCATGATGCCGGAGGTGAGCTTGCCGAGCAGTCCGTCGGCCTTGCCCGCGCCCCATTTGAGCACGGCGGGCACATCGTTGTCTTCTCCGGAAAAATACTCGCGTATGTGGCGCGAGAGCGATTCAGAGGTGTTCAGATAGGGAAACACGTCCACAAAGCGGAACAGCTGGACCTTGAAGCTCTCGTTCTGCATGGCCCAATCCATGACCTTGCCGGTCCACCAACCCTTGTTGAAGATGGACGGTGCCTCGCCGCTGATGCTCTTGAAAAATTCTTTGCCGCGCCCGACTATGCGCGCATCAAGACCTGTATCCATATTGTTCCTCCCATGCGGATCAATGCCGCGCGGAATGTGGTTACACCTTGACTGAACGGGAAAAGGACTCCTGCCGATACTGCCAGAAACCGCCGCGTGTTGCCAGAGGGCGCAGGCGGACGGATGATTTTCCGGAAGGCCGCCTGCATTGGCGACTGTCGACATTTTTCTAGCGGAAAAAGTGGCGACTGTCGACAATTTTGAAAAACGGTACAGGCCGTCGGCGCGCAGTCTGTGAACGCAGGGCATTCCCAGCACTGGCGTATTCTGCACCGCTATGGGTGTGTTCGCAGGCAACCCTGCGGGAGAGATTGTCCAAAAATGCAAAGGCAGGAGAAGGTGGTGGCCTGCGCATGCCCGCATGGGCAGCTATTGTGCCCAAGGCAAACACAGAAACACGCGTGGAGCGACAGGTGGCCTATGGGCGGAATATCGGGGACAACGGGATAGGCGAAACATGGAGCAAGCACGAAAAGCCGCCGGCGCAGGGACGCATTGTCCTTTGGCAAGCGGCGTTATGGCAGCATCTGGGGATGCCTCATGACCGGAAGCGGATTATTTCATGCGGTAGGTGATGCGCCCGCGCGTGAGGTCGTAAGGGGAAAGTTCCACCTTCACGGAGTCTCCGGGCAGAATGCGGATGTAGAACTTGCGCATCTTCCCGGAAATGTGGGCCAGCACATCCAGCCCGTTTTCAAGCGTCACGCGAAACATGGCGTTGGGCAGGGCTTCCTGCACAACACCAGACACCTCTATGGCATCTTCCTTGGCCATGCTACCTCCATTGGCAAACTAGCTCGCTGGCATCGCCGCAGCCCGTATGCGTACATGCGGCGAGTGTTCCAACAACCTGCCATTTCCACAAAAAACACCCTCTGTCAATATCTGCGCGCACCTACCGGGCCATGCCGGGGCGTTCATCCAGCCGTATGCCCCGCAGATACAGGAACACGCCCAGCATGACCATGGGAACGCACAGCAGCATGCCCATGGTGAGCCAGTCCAGTGCCACAAAGCCCAGGTGCGCATCCGGCTCGCGGAAAAACTCCACAGAAAAGCGGAACATGCCGTACACGATGAGGAACATGCCGGAAACGCAGCGGCGGGGCGGGCGTCTTCCCGAATAGACCCACAGCAGAACGAACATGAGCAGACCTTCCAGAGCGGCTTCGTAAAGCTGCGAGGGATGGCGCGGAAAAGGGCCGCCGTCCGGAAAGACCATGCCCACAGCCGAGGTGGTGTGCCTGCCCCACAATTCGCCGTTTATGAAGTTGCCTATCCTGCCGAAGAAAATACCCGGTGCCACCAGCGGCGAGGCAAAATCGCCGATATCAAAGATACTCAGGCCGTGCTTGCGCGCAAACAGCCAGAAACACGCGATAACGCCCAGCAGCCCGCCGTGGAAGGACATACCGCCGTTCCATATCTGCACCAGATGCCCCGGATTCTGCATGTAGAACGAAAGGTCGTAGAACAGCACGTACCCCAGCCTGCCCCCCAGCACCACCCCCACCACACAGTAGGTGATAAGGTCGTCCACCATTTCCGGGTTCCAGCCGGAACCGGGTTGCTTGGCGCGGTGTCTGCCCAGAGCCCATGCGGCCAGAAATCCGAACAGATACATGAGGCCGTACCAGTGAACATGGTAGGAGCCGATGGAAAACGCCACCGGATTCATCGCGGGATAGGTAAGCATGGCAGCCTCGTGTTTGTTGTTCCGTTAACGCCCCTCCCTACCGCGCGGGGCGGGATTCCGTCAACGCGGCGGGGCGTAAACGTCTTTTCGTTCAGCATCTGCGGGCACAGCGCAGGGCGCGGTCCGGCCTGCGCAGGGTATCGCCTGCTGCGCTTTCCCGTTGCCGTAAAGCTTCTGATGGGTTACGGTGAACAGTAATACCTATGTCCACCACAACACCTTGCACAGGGGGTACACGCATGGATATCCAGAAAATTCTTCTTCCCGTTGACGGATCGGTGCATTCTCTGCGCGCCGTACACGAGGCGGTCTTGTTCGCCAAGATTTTCAAGGCCGAGATCCTGCTCCTGCACTGCAACGAAGTCTTCCCCAACCTGAAAATGAAGGAAGATTATGTCCGCGAGGTAACGGAGCACGCCAACAAGGTGCTCGGACCCGCCCGCGACATCCTGCAGGATAACGGCATCCGCTATATGGAGCGCGTGGTGGACCATGCCCCCACAGAAGCCATTTCCGAACTGGCGGAACGGGAAAAGGTGGACATGATAGTCATGGCCACCCGTGGTGCCAACCCTCTGCAAGGATTGCTGCTGGGCAGCGTTACCCAGCGGGTGCTCAAAACCGCCCCGTGCCGGGTGCTTGTGGTCCGCTAGCCGGCGGCTGACAATTGCGGGTGCCCTGCGTGCTTTCCGGTTCCGGCGGGCAGGGCGTCCTATTCGTCGGGAAAGAGAATTTCGTCCGGCACCAGCGGGCGTTCCCACAGGCAGACCACGCGCAGCTTTTTGAGAAACCGCGAAAGGGGCACGTAGTCGTCAAACTTGGCGCAGGTGCGCTCAAAGGCGTCGCGTATATACTCTTCGCTGAATCTGCCGGGATACTTGGCGTCTATATCCGCGCGGGCAGCTGTCCAGAGGTCATCGTCCGTGGTGTCCGGCCAAATCTTTTCGTCCTGCATGGAACCCTCTCCTTGCACTCGTCTCAGCGCGGTGCTCCGTGGAGAACGGGCTTCAGACCCGTTCTATCACCAGCAGCGCCTCCCCGTTGCGGGGCTTGTTGCAAAAATCATAACGGGCAACGCGGTGCGTTTCCCATTCCAGTCCGTGTGCCCATTCCAGAACGGCATGGCCTTCTGCCTCGCCGCCGTTGTGTCCGGTGTAGCAGTGCACGGTAAGAATGCCGTGTGGCCTGAGCATGGAAAGCAGCGTGCGCAGGGCAATGAGCGTTGCCTGCGGCGTGGTCACGCGCGCCTTGTCGCCTCCGGGCAGATAGCCCAGATTGAACATGGCGCAGGCAAGGGATGTCTGCGCGGCGGGGGGCAGCATGGTACCCGCCTGTTCATGGCCCGCATGGAGCAGGGTTGTGCGTTCAAGGCATCCCGCTGCCTGAAGCCGCGCCCGGGCGGCATCCAGCGCCTGAGCCTGAATGTCGAACCCGTAGACATGGCCCGCCGGTCCCACTAATTCCGCCAGAAACAGAGTGTCGTGCCCGTTGCCCACGGTGGCGTCCACCACGGTGTCGCCGGGGCGCACGGCGGCGCGCACCACCTGCTTGGTCAGGTCCAGTATGGGGGGAATGACGGCGGAACGCATGCACTCTCCTTGTCGCGGAATGGCGCGGAATGGCGCTTTCCTACGACATCCGGCCGTCCTGTGCAAGCGGGCAGGCGGTATGGCGGGTATCCGGAGAATGGGCAGTTGTCTGCAAGGGGGTGCACAACGGGTTCACAAGGGCCGCGCGCAGGCGCAAATTGCTGCACAAGTGTTTGCACAACATCATGGCGATATTCTTTTAATATTCTGTAATGTATGATTAAAAGGATTTGGCACAGTCTCTGCTTTTATTCAGGGTAACATCAGGAGCCCATATGAATACCCATACGCAGAAGAGCGTTTCCCCCGCAACCAATCATGCTGCACAGGCAGTGATTGACGTCATACAGGCAACGATAGCCTCCGCGCCTGAAGCGCAGCGGCAGGCCATCCGCGCCCTTGAACGGTGGTGGCTGCAAAGTGGCCGCCACCGGCCCTTGGCCCGCATGACCTAGAGACCGTACACTCCTCCTCTACTCCCATCCGGTTCCCCCGACCGGCGAAACGGCCCGAATGTTCGGGCCGTTTCTGTGTGTGTCCTGCGGGCAATGCGGATGGGGGAGGACGCTGTCGGTTGCGTTTGTGGCGCATCCCGGCGGATACGAAAAAACTGCTGGAATATGGATCGTAGAACACGGAACATTCGAACATGGGGGGCCGTTCCGTTCAGACGTTACGCCGTTGCGGGAAGGCACTGGCGACGTTGTACTATGCGTTGACGTTGCACTAAGCGGCGACGTTGCACTAAGCGGCGACGTTGCACTAAGCGGCGGCGTTGCACTATGCGGCGGCGTTGCACTATGCCACCCGTTTTTCGCGGTACATCTCCCACTGATGGATGAAGCAGGCTTCGAAAGAACGCCCCTCTGTGTAGTCCCGTGCCGCCGTGCGCATGGCCTCCACCCGCTCGGGCTGTCCCGCCATGAGCATAATGGCCTCTGCCAGTGCCACGGGGTCGCCTTCCGGCACGATGTGGCCCGTTTCTCCGGGAATAAGGTTTTCCTTGGGCCCGCCCATGTCGGTCACAATGACGGGCAAACCCGAAGCCTGCGCTTCCAGCACCACGTTGCCGAAGGTGTCCGTGCCGGAGGGAAAGACAAACACGTCCGATGAGGCGTATGCCGCGGCAAGGTCGTCTCCGGTGAGGTAGCCGGTAAAGGTGGCGGGCAGACCGGCAAGGTCGCGTTCCATTTCTTCCCGGTAGGGTCCGTCGCCCACGATGACAAGGCGTATGTTGCGCTGCCGCGTTGCCGCCAGCCGGAAGGCTTCCGTGAGGACATGGATATTTTTCTCACGCGAGATGCGGCCCACGTAGATGAATTTCATTTCACCCGTGCCCGGCACGGTGTCCAGGTTGTAGCGCTTGAAAAAGCCGTTGCGGTAGGAGGGATGAAAGCGCTGCGTGTCTATGCCGCGCTGGTAGAATACCACCTTTTCGCGCGGCAGCCCCTTGGCGATAAGCTCCTCACCCGTGGCGTGCGAGGGAACGTACACACGGTCCATCTGGTTGTAATACCATATCATGTACCGCCACATGGCGTCTTCCAGCCCCGTGTCATCCGTGAGCATGCTCACGTACTGGGGAAAGGCCGTGTGGTAGGTGCCGTGAATGGGCAGTTGCAGAATGCGCGCAACCGCCAGCGCCACCAATCCCACGGGGCCTGGGGTGGCGGAGTGTATGTGGGTGAAGTCCTGTTCGTAGGCGTATTGCAGCATGCGCAGCACCGGGGGGTAGTAGAGGCGCAGTTCCGAATACTCCGGCATGGCAAAGGTGCCTATGGGGCTGAAGTTCACCACGCCGGGGCGTTTGTCGCACGAGGCGGCGAAATCGGCTTCCGGCGCGCAGGTTATCACCTTGAGCTGCTTGCCCGTTTTGTGCGCAATGTCCAGTTGCATCTGCAGGGTGCGCGCCACGCCGTTCACATCGTAGTAGGTATCCGTAAAGTGGCCTATATGCAGGCGGGGGCGCGGCCCTTCCTGCAGGATGAAGCGGTCGCGGGTTTCCGTGCAGAAGGTTCTGTCCTTGGTGAACAGGCTGTATGCCACAAAGTAGGGCGCCAGCATGGCGTACAGCGAGCCGGCGGAGCCTATGGTGTTGAATACGCTGAACAGGTTGGCTCCCAGCGCGTGACCCATGAGCGAATCCGCGAGGTTTTTCATCACCGTTTCAGAGGCGTGGTTTACAAAGCGGAACCATGCCTGTTCGGAAGCGACACCGCTGTTGTCCAGCGTATTGATGAGGGTGCGCAGTTCCGCATCATTCCAGATAATTTCTTCCGCCTCCTTTTGCAGCAGGCCCTGCACGCTGCGCGGCGGGCGGGCAAAAACATGCTTGGCGCGGCGGAACCCTATGAGGCTGTGCAGCCGGGAGATGAAGCCGCCTGTCGGTTCCGGCGAGGAGGTAAGGGCGCGGTCCGCGAAGCGGAGCAGCAGGTCGCGGTTCACGTGGCGGCTCAGGCCGAATTTGTTTTTATAGAACTGGTAGGCAATGGAATACAGGTTGTGGGCCATGGTTTCCGGCTGCGCGGCCATGCCCTGCGGCTCGGAGCGTCCGTCGGATATGCCTTCCAGAAAATCGCGGATGCGGGCCTGTCCGTCACCCTGAACGTGGTGCACTAGGGTGTGGCTTCGAGCAATATTCAGCGAGGAATGGTCGTCCGAACCGGCGATAAGCTGCTTCAACCACGGCTGCGACATGCGCGGGAGCAGGTTGTGTTCATTCACCATGCGTTCCACGCGGGGCTTGTCCAGCGAGGCGATGATGTCGCACAGGGTGTCGTTGAGCACCCTGTTGCGCGAGCCGTTCAGTTCAAAAGTGCGGAAAAGCAGCATAAGGCGCTCAATGTGGCGTGGCGTGAGCTTGCCGTTGAGCGAGTACATGGCGTGGGCCATGGCGTGGGGAATGCCCTGTTCAAGGAAGTAGTCCACAAGCTCGTAAACATTTGTGCGCAGGCGCTGGATTTCGTGGTGCTGGGTTTCGGTAATGCCGTAGCACAGCACATGGAGCTTGCAGCGGTCTTCGGGAAAATAGGCGGTGACTTCCTCGGAAATAAAGGTGCCCGGCAGGTGGGCTATCTGGAGTGCGCCGTCAATGGTGTTGTGGTCCGTTATGGTCACCAGATCCATGCCCTGACGTTTCGCGGTGTGGTACAGGGCTATGGGGTCGGTGTAGCTTTCGGCGCATCCCAGCTTTTGCAGTATCCATTCCGAGGGCCGGGTGGAAAAACGGGAATGCACATGCAGGTCTGCCCGTAGCGTTGCGCCTTCGCGGGCCAATCCGGCATTGCCGTTATGCCGTTTGTCTGCTTCCGTGTCTGCCTCGGAATGTGTACCGGCACTGGTTGCGGAGTTCGCTCCGGTGCTGGCTTCCATGCGCGTGCCGGTGTTTCCGGTCCGGGCAGGGGTGGCTGAAGAAGCTGTCGCTGTGCCGCCTGTCGTCCTCCCCGCGTCAAGTCTTGCCGTGTCCATGTTCCCTCCTCATGGCTGCGGGATTCCGGGAATGGAATTCCCTGCGCCTACTGAGATGCGCCCGGCCCGTGAAGGCGTGGTGACGCGGGCGTGACATCTGCCGTAAGGTACGGTGAAAAGAGGGTGACCGCGCGGCGGCGGAACAGTGACGGCCTGTCCGGTTACGAAACCAGCAGGTAGTCCCGCCCCGGCACATAGCCCGCCGGATGCAGAAATTCCCGCAGCTCGTCCGCCGCGCCGTGCCCGGCGAGGTAGGCAAGGCAGAACCCCGTTCCCGGCTTGGGAAGCGCCTCTCTGCCCCGCACGGGAATGCCGTGGACAATGTTGCCTATCTTGCGGGGGTCCACGTCTATCCATGCCGCGATCTCCATCCCCAGGTCCAGCAGGGGCAGGGCGCGCCTGCGGCTGGTCTTGCCCGCGCCAATGACGGTGATGCGCGGGTGGAAAGGGTTGCGGGCGGCAAGCCAGCGGGCAAGGTAGGCCGTTTTCATGGCATAGAAGCAGTCGGTGCTGTAGCGGCTGTCGGTGCGGGAAAGGCGTGTGGGCGGGTCGCTCCAGAGCAGCAGGGTTTGCGGCAGTTTGGCCATGCGCACGCCCGCTTCCATCCAGCGCAGCCAGAGTTCGTAGTCTTCGGGGAAGGGCCCGTCGGCATAGCCGCCGTGCGCCGTAACCAGTTCCGCGCGGAACATGACCGAAGGATGGGCAAAAGGCGATTCCCGGAACCGTTCCAGCGCAATCTCTTCCGGCGCGAGCAGGCTGTTTATCCAGTCCACATAGCGGGCATAGCCTCCGGGGGCGCCGCCGAAATGCACCCGGCACCCCGCAAGGCCAACCTCCGAATGCTGCTGCAGATACCCCGCCTGCATTTCCAGACGCTGCGGCAGGCAGAGATCGTCCGCGTCCATGCGCGCAATGAACCGGCCCTGTGCCGCCTCAAGCCCTGCGTTCAGGGCGGGCACAATACCCCCGTGCGGCAGGCGGAGCAGGCGTATCCGCGCATCACGCCGGGCATGGGCCTCCAGCAGGCGGGCGGTGTGGTCGGTGGAGCCGTCGTCCACGGCAATGAGTTCAAAGTCTGTGCAGGTCTGCGCAAGCACGCTTTCCACAGCCGCGCAAACGGTGGTGGCGGCGTTGTAGGCGGGCATGATCACGGAGATGAGCGGTGCTAAGGCAGGCATGTCCCTGACTAGCCCATACGTCATGACAGAGCAAGTAGGGGCAAGTAGGGGCAAGTGGGAGCAAGCGGGGGCACGTGAGACGGGCAGAAAGGAATCCGCCGGAACAGCGCACGGCGCACCGTTCCGGCGGAAACGTGAAGGAGGCTCCGCAACGGTTCCTGCCATGAACCGCCGCAGGGGCGAAAGGGTCAACCGCTCTTTTTCCAGTAGGGGTTCTGTATGTCCTCAAAGGCGGAGAGGGCGGCGGTGGCTCCCTCTCCCACGGCAGTGACTATCTGCCGTACGCCCCCGGTCACATCGCCTGCTGCGTAGACGCGGGGAATATTCGAGCGCATGCTGCGGTCCACCTTGATGGTGCCGTCCGCATTCAGAACAATGCCGATCTGGGAAGCGAGTTCCGTGTTTGCCACATGGCCTATGGCCACAAACACGCCATCGCACGCAAAGGTAAAGGTCTTGTCCGCTGCCGTATCGCGCAGAACCGCGCCGGTCACGCGTCCATCCTCACCCACAATCTCTTCCACCGTGGTGTTCCAGATGACAGGTATGCTCTCACGGGTCAATGAATCCTGCAACGCCTTTTCCGCGCGGAAGCTGTCGCGCCGGTGTACGATGGTGACATCCACGCCCAGATTCTTCAGGTGCAGGGCATCGGTGAGCGCGCTGTTGCCGCCGCCCACCATGAGCACCTTTTTGCCCCGGTAGCCGAACCCGTCGCAGGAGGCGCAGTAGGAAACACCGTTGGCGTAGTATGTTTTTTCACCGGGCACGCCAAGGCTGCGCCATTGGGAACCCGTGGCAAAGACCAGCGCCTTGCCCAGATAGACCGCCTTGGGCGTAAAGACCTCTATCTGCCTGCCGAGCTTTACTTCTTCCACCGGCTCGTTTTCCCGTACATTGGCATATTCGCGGGTATGCGCGGTGAGAATTTCCACCAGATTCATGCCGCCCACGTTCTTGAATCCGGGGTAGTTTTCCACCACGGGGGTCACGGCCACCTGCCCGCCGATGATGGACTTGTCCAGCACTATGCTGCGCAGGCCGGAGCGTTCTGCGTAGATGCCCGCCGTAAGCCCTGCGGGTCCTGCGCCAAGGATGATGATGTCATATTCCTCCACCGCCATGTCGTGTTCAGGGTGTGCAGGCCCGTCCTGCACCAGCCCGCGCTCCCGCAGGGCATCTTCGGCCCCTTTCAGGGCCACCAGTTCGAGCACGAACCGTTCTTCAGGCATAAGTCCTATGCCGCTGTGCGTTTCGCTGAAAGCCGTATGCGGCACAGAACCCACGCCGTACCGTGCGGAAAGATCTGGGAATTCATCGGAATCCACGCATTCTGCGGAAACTAGCTGCGGCTTGGCAATGGCGCATTTAACGGCGTTCATGAACTGTCCGGGGCAGTACGGACACCCCGGCGAGGAAAAGACCCGCGGATGGCGCTGCCTGTCCTGTTCGTCCAGTCCGTCCAGTTCATCCAGAATTTGGCGCGAGGCGGCGGAAAGGCCGCTCACCCCAAGGGAAATCAGCATGATGGTTTCTATGAGGGCGCGTGCCTCTTCCCCCAGCGGTGCGCCGGTAAAGCGGATGCGGTAGTCGTCCGGGTTGACCAGCAGCGTGGGGCCCAGCGTCACGTCATGCCTGCGCGCCGTATCGCTGTCCAGCGCATGCCGCTCGGTGACAATCTTGTCTGAAAGCAGGGCAAGGTCCGCCGCAAAGCGGGTGGCAAAAAGGTTGAACTGATTATCCGGTTCATCAGAGGTGAACAGCACCAGCCGAACGGTGCCTTTCAGGCTTTTGAAGACGTCCTTCAGGTGCTTTTGCCCCTCTTCGGGGATGAGCCAGTCGTGATCGGTGCCGGGTGTATGTGCAGATGCCATGGTAGCCTCCGGGTGTCTTGCGCATGAGGAATGGAAAAATACGGCAATAGAGGAATAATAGCACAGGTTGCGTGCCGTGTACAAGAAACAGATAGGCTCGCTTCGCCGGAAGGCAATAACGGAAAAGGGCAGGCGTTGTTCCGCCTGCCCTTGGGTTATTTGTTCACTACCGGGTATCCGCCCCGGTGCCAGCCATGCCAGCCGCCCAGCAAGGCTCTGGCATTGGTGAAGCCCATTCCCTTAAGCGTGCGCACCACACGGGTGCTGGTGTATTCGTTGGGTCAGGCGCAGTAGACAATGATCTCGCTGTCTTTGGGAATGTCTGCCGCCCATGTGGCTTCCTGTCCGGGCTGTCCGCGCAGCGCATCGGGAATGATGAGCTGCGAGCCGCTCCAGTCCGCGCCCGTGCGGGCATCCACAAACACGGCGACACCCAGACGCTCCTTTGCCTCGTCCGCAGATATGCCGGTCTGTTCCGCCGCGCGGGCGGATATGGCCGTGAACAGGACAACGAACAGCAGCGTTGCCCAGAGTATGTGCAGGGTTTTGCCTCGCATGGCAGTTTCCTCCTGTAAAATGCCCCCGGCGCGCGGCTGCGGGCACGGGTTTGCCTTCAGCATAGCATAGGACGCATCTATGGCAAGCAGGAAACGATATTTGCGGATAGACCAATGCCGCAGGACGGACATGACCGATGGCAGGAGCGGGAAGCCTACTTTTTTGTAGGTTGCCCGTCTTTGGGTGTGCTGTCGTCCCCTTTTGCCTGCGCGGGGGGGCGCCTGAAGCCAAGGGCGAAAAGCAGTGCCACACCGCACAGACCCGCAAAAGCGTAGGCGAACAGGAGCAGTTGTCCGGGGTCGGTGGTACCTTCATGCACGGCATCGGCTGCGCCGTCGGTCAGCAGTGAGGCAAGTCTGGCGAACAGGTCTGTGGTCAGCCCGCTGGCCACGCAGGCCCCAAAAACGTAGAGCAGCACGCCTGTAACAGCCAGCGGCGGCAGCACGCCCCGTACGGCATGGGAAAGATTGATGAGCGCGTACCCGGCAAACCAGCCGGTCAGAGCCACGGCGATGAGGATTTCCAGACGGGGTTCGCCTGCCCAGCCCGTTGCCAGCATGGCGGCCACGCCAAGGCACAGCAGAATGCTCATGGCGCGGTGAAAGTTCAGGTCGTCCGTGCGGCGGAACAGGTGCTGCATCTGTCGGCAGCAGGCGGTGAGCAGAGCCGTTGCGGCGGCAAAGGTGCCCGTAAGCACCACCACGCCCATGATATCGCGGCCCCTTTCGCCCAGGGCAATGCTGGCCATAAGAAAATGCGGCACCACGGACCCGGCAAGGTCCAGCGGATGCGCCGCAGAAAGGCCGCCCCACATGCAGACGCCGAACACGGCCACCGCAAGCAGCACGGCAATGGCGGTCCGGCGTGCCCCGCGACCGCTGTCAGGCCGTACGGCAAGGTCAAACCCCAGCAGGGCGAGCAGGGCAAGATACAGGCTGCGCACGGGGTCGCCCCCGGTGGGGAAGAAGGGGGGCGTCTTTTGCGGGAACATGGTGGGAAACCACGATTCCAGCCCGTGGGGCTGGGTTGCCATAACGGCCACATAGCCCACGCCCGCCAGCGTGATCATGGTGGCAAGATAGAGCACCACGCCACGGGGCGTTTCCGGCAGCATGGAAATGCCGAAGATGAGCGCAAGCAAGGTAAAGGAAAAGCCCAGGTTGGGATACCACGGCGCAAAAAGCTCGTTGAAGGCGTACCCGGCTTCGCCCAGCCACAGGGTGACCAGCGTGAACAGGGCCAGAATGCGCGCCGCACTTATGATGCCCAGCCCCGCACAATGCAGCCCGCGTGAGGCGGAAGACCCTTCCTGCGTGGCTCCCATGCCGTTGCCCGTGAACAGGGCCTGCGCCATGGCCGCGAACAGGAATATGCCGAACAGCATGCCCCCTGCGCCGCTGCCGTTTCCGGCAGCCTTGATCGCGCCGGGAGAGAGCATGAACGCGAGGGGCAGAAACAGTTCGAACATCGGGTATCCTCAGTCTTGCGGTGTGTGCGCGTGTGGTTTCGCGGGCGTATATCACGTCTTCCGTGCCGTTCGGGCTTTGTCCCGGCCGGGGGCGGTGTATGCAGCGGCGGCCTGACAAGGTTCATAACAGGCTGACGCCAAAAAGCAAACCGGCGGGCAGAGGAGCCGTCAGCAGCATCTCTGCATTACAGGGCGCAGCCCCCGGAGCCGCTGTTGCCTGTCCCGCTGCCGCCGGAACCGTCAAATCGCGAACGGCTGTCCTTAAGACGCACGGGGCCGGCCGTGATATCCTTTCCGGTCTTGCGGGCTATGGCACGCAGCATGCCGCTGAAGATGCCCAGATGGAACGGGTGCATGGCGTACCAGTACACAATGCCCCACAGGCCGCGCGGCAGGAACCGTGCGGTCATTACCAGTTCCGTCTGCGGTGCCTGTCCTGTCTGTCCTTCCTGTCCGCCTGCGCCGGATGCGTCATCCTGTTCCGCCGGGGTCAGTGTGAATTCCAGCAGGGCCTCGCCCGGCAAACGCATTTCTGCCAGCAGCAGGAGCCGTCTTTCTTCCCGGATATCCAGCACGCGCCAAAAATCCAGCGCATCGCCCACAAACAATTCTTCCGGGTGGCGTCTGCCGCGCCGCAGCCCGGGACCACCCAGCAGTTTGTCCACAAAGCCTCGCAGCCGCCACAGGGCGTCGCCCTGATACCATCCCGTCTCGCCCCCGATGCGTCGTATATGCGTCCATACTTCGTCCGGTTCAGCATGAATGCGCACCATGTGCGCGCTGTGCAGAACCGTGCCGCCCGCAAACGAGGCATCGCCGCAGGCTATCCATTCCGGCACGGGCGGCGTTCCGGCATCGCTCCAGCAGGTGGGCACCGTGTGCTGGCGCAGCTTGTCCAGCGCCAGCCGCACAGCCTGCCGCACGCCCGTCAGTTCCTGCGGTATGAGTTCACGGATGGTGTTTTCTGAACAGACCACCCGATTGCGCAGCCCTTCCACCAACGGGCGGGCAAGCACCGTGGGCACGGGGGTGACAAGGTTCAGCCACAGGGAGCTGACATAGGGCGTGAGCAGGGGCACGGGAATGATGAGCCGTTTGCGCAGTCCGGCTTCCTGCGCGTAGATATCGAAAAGGTCCTTGTAGGTGAGGATGTCCGGCCCGCCGATATCATAGGTCTTTCCTTCCGTTTCCGGCACGCGCAGGACGCCTTCCAGATATTCCAGCACGTTGGATATGGCTATGGGCTGGCATTCCGTACGCACCCATCTCGGGGTGACCATCACGGGCAGACGGTCTGCGAGGTACCGCACAATCTCGAACGATGCGCTGCCGGACCCCAGAATCTGCGCAGCCCGCAGCACGGTGACGGGGGTGTCCGAGAGGGAGAGAATCTCCGCCACCTCGGCGCGGGAACGCAGGTGCGGGCTAATGGCGGAATCATCGGGCACCAGCCCGGAAAGGTATATGACCCGCTGCACGCCGCTGTTTTTGAGCGCACGCACCATATTATAGGCGGCAGTCCTGTCCGCCTGTTTGAAGTCGTTGTGGCGGGCGGTCATGGAGTGCACAAGGTAGTAGACCGCGCCGCAGCCGGAAAGGGCGTTACGCAGGCTCTGCGTATCGTGCAGGTCCGCCTCGGTAATTTCCAGATTGGGGTGTGCCGCCCACGGTCTGCACCCCAGTTTGCGCGCAGAGCGCACCATGGCGCGCACGCGGTATCCCTTTTCCAGCAGCAGCGGCACCAGCCTGCCACCCACGTATCCCGTAGCCCCCGTAACCAGAACCGGGGCGGTCAACTTTTCTGCCTGCATGCCTGTCTCCTTGTCGGCGCGGTGGTGTTCAACCTGCGTGTTCTCTGCATCCCGTGTAGCACGAAGTGCCGCATACTTCACGCATTCTTCGCTTGCCCGGAAGAAGCTTTGGGGAGTATGGCTTGCGCACCAATCCTGTTGCGTGCGGAGGGGGCATGATTCCTGTACAGTATGTGGAGCTTGTCGGCTCGGTTGCCGGCTGCCTGACAACCCTCGCCTTCCTGCCGCAGGTGCTCAGGGTATGGCGGACCAAGTCGGTGCGCGATATCTCTCTTCTTACCTACATCGCGCTGACCTGCGGCGTGTTTCTCTGGTTTCTGTACGGTCTGGGTGTGGGGTCGTATCCCATTATCACTGCCAACGGCATAACCTTTGTCCTTTCACTGTCCATTCTGGTGATGAAACTGCGCTACGCGCGCAGATAGAGGGCGGCAGAACGGCTGCCGACCGGACCATTGCCGTATCCTGTACCCCGGTCATAGGGGGAGCCATGCAGCCCGTGTTCCTTTCAGGACGGGCGTTTAGCGGCACTGCCTGCCCTGCGCGGGCCTGTTTTCCATCCATCCGGCAACCGGAATCAATAACTCGTTCTGCCCTTACTGCCCTTACTGCCCGTATTACCCGTATCACCTGTTGTGTCGGGCAACCTTTGCGTCACCCGCCCTGCCGCCTGCCAGCCATTCTCCGTGCATTCGCGGTTCCGTCTTTGTCAGCCGCACATGGCAGGGCGGTGCAGCATGTCTGAGCACAACCCCGCAGATGTGTGTGACGGCGCATGGCAGCCCCCCGAATGCACAGAGTCGCTGCCCTGCACTGGGTGCGGGTGGTGCTGCATGAACTACCCGTGCGATCAGTCCCTGCACCGGCACGGCTATACCGACCGCTGCCCGGAACTGCGCTGGAGCGAAGAACGCCGCCGGTATCTGTGCGCTATGGCTTCCGAGGCGCAGGGCGGTGCCTATATGCGGGCGGTACAGCGTATGGGCAAGGGTTGCTGCGCCCCTTCCAGCCCGTGGCGCGAGCAGGTGCGCGAGAGGGGATAGGGGATAAGCGCAGCCTGCGACGGGCTGGCATAGCGCGGCAAACGATACGGCGAGGCAAAGGATACGGTGTGGCAAAGGATACGGTGTGGCAAAGGACACGATGAGGCAAAGGACGCGATGAGGCAAAGGACGCGATGAGGCAAAGGACACGATGAGGCAAAGGACACGATGAGGCAAAGGATACGGTGAGGCAACCGATACGGTGAGGCAACCGATACGGTGAGGCGAAGGATGCTGTGTGGCAGAAGATGCGTCTGTCCGGCTGTAACAGACGCCGCGCGGCGGGCTAATGGACGGGGCGCGCCATCGTCCACAATCTTCCGGAATCTTCCACAATCGTCCACCATCATCCGCCATTATCTGCCATCCGGCATATGCGCCTCCGTTCTCTTTTCCGCGTGTCCTCCTGTCGGTCTGCCGGGTGTTCCTCGCGGAAAAATGAGCGTTTACCCTCCCGTTCTGTATACAGACTGTTGACCTTTTGTTTACATTCTGTATTTCATGGAGCAGTCATGGGAGGAATGGAATATGTCCCGAAAGGTCAAATCCGTCCGTGTGCCGGAAGAGTTGAGCGCGCTCGACCTGTCCGGCCTAATCGCCGAGTGCGAGAAATATCTGCGGGATCTGGAATCCGCCACGCTGCTCAAGCAGCAGGGGGATAAGGAGGCGGCAGAGGCATTGCTGCGCGCACGCCAGCTTGATTTGGGCAGGAAGATAGGGATGAAGGTGTGGGAGGCGCGCAAGACATACGGCGCGGCCCGGCTTTCGCGGCTTGAGGACGAGGAATAGCAGAGCTGCATGAGCGGGAGCGGCCAGGCAATGGACGCTCCCGTTTTTTACGCGAAGTCTCTACCGCTTTGCGAACCGCTGGATGACGCCCATCATGTTGTACACAAGCTGTGCGGCGGCAAAGTCCGAGGCGTGGTCTTCCGGCATGGGGGCAAGTTCCACCACATCGCAGCCGATGACGGTATGCCCTGCCACTATCCGTTCCAGCAGGCGGATGGCCTGCCACCATTGCACGCCGCCGGGAACGGGTGTGCCCGTGGCCCGGATGACCGAAGGGTCCAGCCCGTCCACATCAAACGTTATGTAGATGCGTTGCGGAAAGCCGTCCGGGAGCAGGGCGGCGGGAATGCCGTTCAGGGCAAGGTCGCGCGCGTCCAGAAACGCCAGCTTTTTTTCCTTGCGCACGGCCACTTCTTCCGCACACAGGGCGCGCACCCCTATGGAATAGACCGGCAGGCCCAGATCCAGCGCGCGGCGCATGACGCTGGCGTGGCTGTAAGGGTTGCCCTCGTATGCATTGCGCAGATCCGCGTGGGCGTCGAACTGCACCACGCCGAAGGTACCGTGCTTTTTTTGCAGCGCACGCAGCGCCCCCAGCGTCACCGAATGTTCGCCCCCCAGCAGAACGGGAATGCCATGCTGTGCCGCATTTGCCACAGCCGCTTCGATGTTTTCCATCACCTGTTCCGCCGTTCCGGAGCAATCCACCGCCGGATGAGTGCAGATGCCCAGTTCCGAAGGGTTGGAAATGCCGTCCCATACCTCAAGTTGATCCGAGGCGTTCAGGATGGCCTGCGGTCCGTTGGCAGTGCCGCCGCCGTAGGAGACAGAGGCCTCGTAGGGGGCCGGGATGACGTGGAAGAGACTTTTTTCCGGTGCTATTTCAGGGAGTTCCGAGGCGAGAAAGCGGTTCATGGTGTTCTCCTCACGAGAGCCTGTTGCGAAAATCCTCATACCCGAAGCGGCGGATCACTTCCAGTTCGTCTTTTTCCGAATGATAGCGCGCAATGGCGGGAAGCTGCAATCCGTTGAAGGTGTTTGTCTTGACCATGGAATAGATGGCCATGTCGGTGAAGACAACCTTGTCGCCTGCCTGTAGCGGCGTATCGAACGAATACTCGCCGATGACATCGCCCGCAAGGCAGGATTTGCCCGCAAAGCGGTAGCTGTGGGCCTTTTCGTCGCGCTGGCCGGAGCCGATGACAAAGGGCCTGTAGGGCATCTCCAGCACGTCCGGCATGTGGCAGGCGGCAGAGGCATCCAGAATGGCCACGGGTATGTCCGCCTGCACTATGTCCAGCACCGTGGCCACAAGGTAGCCCGCCTGCAGTGCCACGGCTTCGCCGGGTTCCAGATACACCTGCACGTTGTACCGCTGCTGCGCGCGCTCTATGCAGCGGCACAGGCGGTCAATGTCGTAATCTTCACGGGTGATATGGTGCCCGCCGCCAAAGTTCAGCCAGCGCATGCCGTGCAGAAATTCCCCGAACTGTTCTTCCACCGCTGCCAGAGTGCGGTCCAGCGCATCGGCATTCTGTTCGCACAGGGTATGGAAGTGCAGGCCGCTGACGCTCTGCAGTTGTTCGGGCAGGAAGTGCTCGCGCCGTATGCCCAGCCGTGAGCCGGGAGCACAGGGGTCGTATATGGGCACCGCGCCTTCCGAATGCTGCGGGTTGACGCGCAGGCCAATCTCTATCTGCCTGCCGCATGCCTGCACCACGGGGCGGAACCGCGTAAGCTGCGCAAAGGAATTGAATACGATGTGGTCTGCCAGCGTGACCAGTTCGCGCATGTCGTCATCGGAATAGGCAGCCGCAAAGGCGTGTACCTCGCCGCCAAACTCCTCGCGTCCCAGCCGTGCCTCGTGCGGGGAGCTGGCGCAGGTGCCGCGCAGCACCGTGTTCAGTACACGAAACGTGCTGAAGGTGGCAAAGCCCTTCAGGGCTAGCAGTATCTTCGCGCCCGTGCGCTGCTGAATGGTATCAAGTATGCGCACGTTCCGTTCCAGCAGGGCCTCGTCCACGATGAAGCAGGGCGAGGGCAGTTGAGCAAGATTGGGGAGTTTCATGATGTTTTGCGGAGTAAGAGTTTTTGTGGGTGGCAGGCATCGCCAGCCTTTGGCGGACAGGGCTTTGCCCTGTACCCGGCTTGGGCCGAATCGATACACTTCGCTTGAGTTCCTGCACCCGTGTAAGCAACGAAGTTTTGTTATCAGGTGCAGTTTTCGTCTTACTGGATTCGAAAGGAAGGGAGTAACAAGGCCGTTCTTCGCGTTATCCCCAGTCATCCCTTCCAAACGCGGATGCTGCGTTTGTACGTAGAAGGGTTTCCAAAGGGCCGGTTGGCCCTTAGGCCCGCGGAGCGAAAAAAAACGAAAAAAAGCGCCGCAGGCAAAACCGCCTCATCTCCAGAAAATAGTAAAAAAGGGGGCCGGAGACCGGCCCCCGATGTGGGATTACTGCTTGTCCAGATCCACAACCACCCACGGCAGGCCGTGAATGTTGAGCTTGTCCATGAACGGGTCGGGGTCAAGCTGTTCCATATTGAACACGCCCTCTCCCTTCCATGCGCCGGTAACCATCATCATGGCACCTATCATGGCGGGCACACCGGTGGTGTAGGAAATGGCCTGCGACTCCACTTCCTCGTAGCAGGCTTCGTGGTCGCAGATGTTGTAGATGAAGTAGTTCTTCACCTCACCGTTCTTCACGCCCTTCATCTTGCAGCCGATGCAGGTGCGGCCCTTGGTGCGTCCGCCCAGCGAGGCGGGTTCGGGCAGCACGCTCTTGAGGAACTGAAGGGGCACGATCTGCTGTCCGTTATGGTCCACCGGCTCTATGCTGGTCATACCCACGTTTTCCAGCACGCGCAGGTGATTGAGGTAGTTGTCGGAGAAGGTCATCCAGAACCGCGCGCGCCTGAGTCCCTTGATGTTGATGGCAAGGGATTCCAGTTCCTCGTGGTACATGAGGAAGCACTTCTTGGGGCCTATGCCCTCCGGGAAGTTGTACATCATGGACCAGCTTAAGGGGTCGGTTTCCAGCCATTCGCCGCGATCCCAGTAACGGCCGCGGGCCGTAACTTCCCGGATGTTTATTTCCGGGTTGAAGTTGGTGGCAAAGGGGTGGCCGTGGTCGCCCGCGTTGCAGTCTATGATGTCCAGTTCGTGCATTTCGTCGAACAGGTGTTTCATGGCATAGGCGCAGAACACGTTGGTCACGCCGGGGTCGAACCCGGAGCCGAGCAGGGCCATGAGTCCTGCGTCTTTGAAGCGGTTCTGATAGGCCCACTGCCATTTGTATTCGAACTTGGCTTCATCCAGCGGTTCGTAGTTGGCGGTATCCAGATAGGGCACGCCGGTTTCAAGGCAGGCGTCCATGATGGTCAGGTCCTGATAGGGCAGGGCCAGATTGACCACAATGTCGGGCTTGTGGGCACGTATGAGCGCCACAAGTTCGGGAACGTTGTCCGCATCCACCTTGGCGGTGGTGATGGTGCGCCCGGTTTTGCGCTTCACGGAAGCGGCGATGGCATCGCACTTGGACAGGGTGCGGGATGCGAGCACGATGTCGGTGAACACTTCGGGCGCCTGCGCGCATTTGTGAGTGCATACGCCGCCCACGCCGCCTGCGCCGATGATCAGTACTTTGGCCATTGGCTGTCTCCTTCGGGGCGCATTTCGCCCCTGACGCTTAGCTTTCGAAATAAGTGTATCCGCGCAGGCCCAGTTCGTAGGCTTGCAGGATGCTGAACCGTTCCGCAGGGGTTATGCGTCCGGCGCGCACGGCCTGTTCCGCAAGGGCGCGCAGGTCTTCCATGATGCGGCGCGGTTCGTACTCCACGTATTCCAGCAGTTCCGCCACGGTGTCGCCCTGAATTTCGCGCACGAATTCATAGGTGCCGTCCGGGTAGACGCGCACGCTCACCACGTTTGTATCGCCGAACAGGTTGTGCAGGTCGCCCAGCGTTTCCTGATAGGCTCCCACAAGAAACGCGCCGAGGTAGTATTCGTCGCCGTTGTTCATGGGGTGCAGGTCCAACACGCGCTTTTTGCCCTGCGGGTCGATGAACTGGTCAATCTTGCCGTCGGAATCGCAGGTTATGTCGCTGATGATGGCCTGCCGCGAAGGCACCTCGTTGAGCCGGTGCACGGGCATGATGGGGAACAGCTGGTCAATGGCCCACGCGTCCGGCAGGGACTGGAAGACGCTGAAGTTGGCGTAGTAGATGTCCGCAAGGGCGACATCGATTTCTTCCATATCCTTGGGGATGTGCTTGAGCTGGTCCTTGAGCGCGGCAACGCCCTTGATGATGCCCCAGAAGAGGTTGTCGCCAAGGGTGCGCTGGCGCAGGGTGACGCGGCCGTCCAGGAACATGCGCCGGGTTTCGTCACGGTAATACAGGGCGTCGTTGTAGCATTCCTGCACGTTGCGCAGGGAAAGGCTGCGGTACGCTTCGAAGAGGTTCTTCACCGGCTCGGGCAGGTCGGCGGGCATTTCATCGGGAATGCGTCCGTCCTCCACGGTGGAGACGTCCAGAATGTTGAAGAGCAGCGCGGAGTAGTAGGCCACTGTGGCGCGGCCCGACTCCGTAATGATGTGCGGGTGGGCCATGCCGCGCGCGTCCAGCGTGGCCATGACCGCTTCCACTATGTCGGTGCAGTATTCATCCAGCGTGTAGTTGCGGCTGGAGATGAAGTTGGTGTGCGAGCCGTCGTAGTCTACGGCAAGGCCGCCGCCAAGGTCTATGTAGCCCATGGCTGCGCCTTCCGCCACGAGTTCGGCGTACACGCGCGAGGCTTCCTGCACGGCACCCCGGATGTCGCGGATGTTGGGAATCTGCGAACCGAGGTGATAATGCAGAAGTTTCAGGCAGTGCAGCTTGTCCATGGAACGCAGGGTATCCACCACGTCCATGATCTGCGAGAGCGACAGCCCGAAGGATGAGCGTTCGCCGCCCGATTCCGCCCAGTGCCCGCCGCCCTTTGCGGCCAGTTTGACGCGGACGCCGATTCTGGGGTCCACGCCCATGAGGCGGGCGCGTTCGAAGATGCTGTCCAGCTCCCACGGCATTTCCAGAACGAAAATGCAGTTGAAGCCCATGCGCATGGCGTGCAGGCCAAGGTCTATGAATTCCTCGTCCTTGTAGCCGTTGCACACCAGGCATGCCTCGTAGTCGCGCATCTGGGAGACGGCGGCGATAAGCTCTGCCTTGCTGCCCACTTCCAGGCCGTGGTGGTAGCGCGAGCCGAAGTTTGCGATTTCTTCCAGCACCTGTTGCTGCTGGTTGACTTTGATGGGAAAGACTCCGCGGTATTGGCCCTTGAAGCCCAGAGCGGCTATGGCTTTGCGGAAGGACTCGTGCAGGGTGGATATCTGCGAGTCGAGGATGTTTTCTATGCGGAGAAGAACGGGCAGAGTGAGCCCGCGTTCCTTGAGACCCCGGATGAGTTCCGGGATGCTGACGGCTATATTGCTGCCGCTCCCGAAGGGATGCACGGCAACATCCCCTTCCGAGGTAACGTCGAAGTATCCGGCACCCCAGTTACGGATGCCGTACAGTTCAGCGGAGTCTTCGACACTCCACTGCGTGAGGGCTTTCTTCTTTGCCAACTGTCGGACCTCATACAAACCCCAATTAAGGTGAACGCACAGGAATGCCGCGCATGGGCATTCTACCGTATCCGCTGCCGCGGTTGTGCAGTGGGCGAAAGTGCCACTCCGCAAAGCCGGGGGGATCATTTAGAGGCAGGGGGGGCGCGCTGTCAATACTCTGTTTTCTTCTGCCCGGCGACATTTTGAAGGCAGCTTAAAAAGATGTTGTATGACAGTGCATTATCCCTTGCTCTGCATGGAGAAATTAATGGCCGTGTTTGTGTCGGCGGACCCGTTTCCGGGGCTAGGGTGTTCATTGCGTGCCTGCGGGGGCACTTTGTTTTGTTGCCTTGAACTGTTGTGGGCAAACCATACCATATTCCGGGCCGGAGCGACAGGGCATGACGGGTTTTTTATGCGGGTGGGGGTATAATGCATTGCGCCGCGCATGTGCTGCGCGCCGGGGCGGCGGGGAGGGGCGCAGGTGGGGTATCCCGTATATGCCCGGTGATCTTTGCCCCTGCCGAGCGGGGCAGGCGGTGAAAGGCAGGCCATAGCAAGGGAGTAACGAGGCGTGCGAGATGTGGACGAAACATGGACGAGAAGTGGACGAGAAGTGGACGAGATGAGAGCGAAGCTGGGGTAGGCATGGAGAGGCAGGAATGTGGTGACGTGAGCACTCGCAACCGTCTTGCCTTTTTCATGCGAATGCTCTAGCTGGTTGAGCGAACAGTAGTCTGGGCAGGACTGCCCGTTGCATACGCGCGGGTTTTACATTCATCAGGACAGAAAGCACTGGAGCAGAGAGGAGTACATGGAACAGAAGCTTGCAAACCCCGCCCCGCTGGGCCTTATGGGGTTCGGGATGACCACGGTGTTGCTGAACATCCACAATGCGGGATTTTTTCCCATCAGCGCCATGGTGTTGGCCATGGGAATTTTTTACGGCGGCATGGCCCAGATAGTGGCCGGCATCATGGAGTTTAAGAAGGGGAACACCTTCGGGCTGACGGCCTTTACCTCCTACGGATTTTTCTGGCTCACGCTGGTGGGCCTGCTGGTCATGCCCAAGCTGGGCTGGACCGAAGCCACCCCCCATGCCTACATGGGCTGGTATCTGGTTATGTGGGGTATCTTCACCCTGTTCATGTTCCTGGGCACGCTGAAGAGCAACACTGTGCTCAAGTTCATCTTCCTTTCCCTGACGGTGCTCTTTTTCCTGCTGGCCGCGCGTGATTTCACGGGCAGCGAGCTGATAGGCACCATTGCCGGGTATGAAGGCATTATCTGTGGGGCATCCGCCATTTATCTCGCCATGGCAGACGTGCTGAACGAGGTATACGGCAGGAAGGTGCTGCCCATAGGCTAGGTTTTTTCCTTCCGGCGCAGATGCACCGGAGCCGGAGCAGAAAAAGAAAGGCCGGAGTCGCGCGACTCCGGCCTATTTTGTTGGTCGGTGGCTGTGGGCGTTTTACGCACCGGGTGCGCGCCGGTTATGCCTTGGCTATGCCCCGGTTATGCCGTTGCGCACAATTTCCAGCATGGTGCGGACGCCGAAGCCTGTGCCGCCGGGGACGGACAGGGGCGATTTTTTGGATTTGTAGGCAGGGCCTGCAATATCCAGATGTGCCCAGCGCACGCCTTCGCCTATGAACTGTTTGAGGAACAGGGCGGCATTGATGGCTCCGCCTTCGCGCCCGCCCACGTTCATCATGTCCGCCACTTCGGACTTGAGCGGTTCGAAATAGAGATCCCACAGGGGCAGGGGCCAGAAGCGGTCGCCCACGCGTTCCCCCGTTTCCGTGACCTGCCGGGAAAGGGCGTCATCCGTGGCAAACACGGCGGCGACATCCGTTCCCAGCGCCACAACGCAGGCTCCGGTGAGGGTGGCAAGGTCTATGATGGCGGCGGGGGTGTATTCCTGCTGCGCCCATGTAAGGGCATCGCAGAGAATGAGGCGGCCTTCCGCATCGGTATTGATGATTTCCACGGTCTTGCCGGAAAGGGTTTTTACCACATCGCCGGGGCGGGTGGCGCGACCGTCGGGCATGTTTTCCGTGCAGGGTGCTATGCCCACCACGCGGCGGGGAATGTCTGAATTGCCCAGAGCCTCGAACAGGCCCAGAACCGCTGCCGCGCCTGCCATGTCGCTTTTCATTTCGTGCATGGACGCGCTGGGCTTGATGGAGATGCCGCCGGTATCGAAGGTGACACCCTTGCCCACGAACACGATGGGGGCATCGTTTTCCGTGCCCTTGAGGGCGTGTTCCAGCACCAGCATTTTTGCCTGCTCCTCGGCTCCCTTGAACACGGACTCGAAGGCTCCCATGCCCATGGCGGCAAGTTCGGGGGCTTCGAGCACGCGCACGGAAAATCCGTAGGTGCGGCCCAGTGCCCGCGCCTTGTCCGCAAGGTGGGCGGGGGTGACGATGTTTGCGGGACCGTTGACAAGGGTGCGGGCGGCGGTCACGCCTTTGGCGGCGGCTTCGCCGCGCCGTGCGGCAGCGTGAATGTCGTCCGGGAAGACCTCTGCCGTGGAGAGCAGGGCTGCCCAGCGCGGGGAAAAGGCCGGTTCTTCCTGCGTGGTCTTGAGCGCATCGTAGGTGTAGAGCGAAAGCAGCATGGAGAGCACCGCTTCTTCGACAAGCACGGTGTCTTCCGCATCCATGTCGCTGAAGGTTTCCAGCGGGATGGCGCAGGTTTCCACCTTCAGTTCACGGCATTTCTGCATGGCGGTTGCCACGGCACCGCGCAGGGTTTCCAGCGTGAACTTGGAGCGGTCGCCCAGACCCACGGCGATGCAGCGGGGCAGGGGGATATCCGGATGGCCGTACATGACCACCACCTGATTCTTGTCGCCCCTGAAGTCGAGGTGCGCGGGGGTGATGGTTATCCACGGTGCGGCATCTGTCAGTGCGGGGATGCGTTCCAGCAGCGGCTCGTTTTTGAAGCCGAAGACAATAGCGGTGTTGGCGCGCCAGTCGGACGCGGGGCCTTTCTGAAAACGGATGTCCATGTGCAGCCTCCGAATATGGATACCGGGTGCGTACCCGGCATGTGTCTGTGCAGGTTGTGGGAACGGGCCGGCTCTACGCAGGTCCGGCTCAGATCAGACCAAGGCCGGACACGGTTCGGACACGGGCCCGATGCAGACCGGACACGGGCCGGGCGCAGCCCGGGCCGCAGGGCAAATTTCTCCGGGACTATAGGCATTGCGCGGAGCGGAGTCCAGCATGATTCGGCTGCTCTTGCCCCGCAGGCACATTAGGCGTATGTGTTCCGCCATGCGAGGAAAATCCGTATTGCCCTTCTTTCTGCCGGTGGGCACCTTCATACTGGCGATTCTTGCAGGCACCGTTCTCCTGCGTGCCACAGCCATTCTGCCCCATGGCCTGCCGTGGACGGACGCCCTGTTCATGGCCACGTCTGCCGTATGCGTGACGGGACTGGTTACGGTGGACACGGGCACAGCCTTCAGCCCGGAAGGGCATTGGGTGCTCATGGGGTTGTTTCAACTGGGAGGGCTGGGCCTGATGACCTATACCAGCCTTGTCTTTTATCTGTGGCGGCGCCGGGTTTCGCTCACCGACCGTCTTGCCGTGGGGCAGGCTCTGCTGCAGGACCCCTCCTTTCATCTGGGCAGGTTCCTCATCCGCGTGGTGCGGACGGTGCTTGTCATTGAACTGGCGGGCGCGGCACTTATCTATGCTCTTGCACCTGAAGGGATGGGGTTGTTCGGGGCACTGTTCCATGCTGTTTCCGCCTTCTGCAACGCGGGCTTTTCGCTCTTTCCGGACAGCCTCATGCAGTGGCAGGGGGCCGTGGGCATGAACATTGTGTTCATGCTGCTCATCACCTTCGGCGGGGTGGGCTTTGCGGTGCTTGACGAATGCCTGCTTCTGGCGCGCGGGGTGCGCTTTGGAAGGCGCGGTCTCAGCTACCCCTCGCGCGTGGTGCTGGGGACATCTGCCCTGTTTACCTTTGGCGGCGCGGTGTTGATATTTGGTTCGGAGATGGTCGGGGGCACGCAGGGGCACTCTGTGGCAGACACGGCCCTTGGGGCGCTGTTCCAGTCGGTTTCGTGCCGTACGGCGGGATTCAACACGCTGGATATCGGCAACATGACCAATGTTTCGCTGCTCATCATGATGCTGCTCATGTTTGTGGGCGGTTCACCCGGTTCCTGTGCGGGCGGCATAAAGACAACGACGGTGCGTGTGCTGTGGGCCTTTATGCTGGCCCAGTTCAGGGGACGGGGGCAGACGGTGGTGGCCGGGCGGGCCGTGCCTGCGGAGAACCTGAAGAAGGCGTTTGCGCTTTTTTTCTGCGCCTCGTGCGCGGTGTTGCTGGCTGTGCTGTTCCTTTCCGTTTCAGAGGGGGGGAACCTGCCGCACCGGGAGGTGCGGGGGCAGTTGGCGGACTATTTGTTCGAGGCCATTTCAGCCTTTGGCACTGTGGGACTGAGCACGGGGATAACCCCTGATTTGTCGCCGCCGGGCAAGATATGCCTTGCCGTGCTTATGTTTGTGGGGCGCATAGGCCCCATATGGCTGCTGACGCTCTTGCAGCACATGCAGACGGAAACCCGTTACCGCTGGCCGGAAGGCGACATGCCCGTGGGCTAGCGGCGCAGGAAATGCCATGAAAAAGAAAATGGAAGTAGGCGTGATAGGGCTTGGCAAGTTTGGCCTGCCGCTGGCGATTGCCCTTGAGGAGCGGGGACACTCGGTGGTGGGGGTGGACGGCAGCGAGAACAGGGTGCGGCAGGCGCAGAGCCTGCTGGCGCATGTGTACATTGCCGATGCCAAGGACAGTGCCGTGTTGCGGCAGCTGCGTTTTCAGGATCTGGATCTTGTGGTGGTGAGTGTGGGGTCTTCTATGGAGGCTTCCATTCTCATTGTGTTCAATCTGCTGGAGATGGGAGTGCGCAAGCTGGCTGTTAAGGCCATTACTCCGGAGCATAAAAAGATACTCACCCGGCTGGGGGTGGAAAATGTCATTCAGCCGGAGCATGACGCCGCCCTGACGCTGGCGCACCGCATCGCCAATCCCGGCATGCTGGACATGCTGCAACTGGGCGGCGGGGTGCTGTTGCAGGAACTGGAAGTGAACAACTGGGCGGGCCAATCGCTCATGGAACTGCAACTGACGGCACAGGGCATAATGGTGGTGGCTATCCGGCCCAAGGGTGAGCAGGATTATTCCTTTGTGCCTGCGGCGGACAGGGTGCTGCTGCAGGGGGATACCCTTGCCGCCATAGGCAAGGAGGCCGATATCCTGCGGCTGGTATCGTAAGGTGCGTTGTCTCTTTTCTGTTGCGGCCCGGCACCGGCTGCCCCGTTTTTCCGGCCCGGACGCTCTCCGGGCCTTGTTGCCTCTGCCGGAACGGCCTGCTGCGGGCGTTGTCTTTTGCGGACGTTGCCTGCGGCGCGGCTTTTTGTCATTGTCTCCGGGAGAAGGGCAACCTGTTACCGCATGATGCGGGGTCCCATGAATACGCTGCTCGTGAACCTGACCCGATTCGGCGACCTGCTGCAGACGCAGCCGGTGATTTCCGGCTTTGCGCGCACCGGGCGCAGGGTGGGGCTGGTCTGTCTGGATAATTTTGCCCCGGCCACGGACCTGCTGCGTGATGTGGACGCCGTATACCCGCTCGCGGGGGGCGGGCTGCTGGCGGCACTGGATGCCGACTGGCGCGGTGCACTGGGCAGGTTATGGCGGTGGAGCGGGGAAGCCGCCGCCTTTGAAGCGGACGAGGTGCTGAACCTGACCGCCACCCTCAGTGTGCGCCTGCTGGCGTCGCACCTGGTTTTGCACCGGGCATTGCCTGCCGGGGAGACGGAGGGACCGGGAGCGAACCGGGCCGTGCTGCGCGGGTTCGGGCTGGACGCTTACGGGTTCGGGATGAACAGCGACCCGTGGAGCACGTTTTTGCAGGCATCCACCCGGCTGCGTGGGTGCAGCCCGTTCAATCTGGTGGACCTGTATTGGAAGGCGGCGGGGCTGGATGGTCTGCCCGGTGCGGGGGAGCGCGTTTTTTGCCTGCGGACACCGCAGCCCGGACACACGGAAGCGGCGGATGCCCTGCTTGCCACGGCACCCGGCGGGGCGGAGATTCAGGGGTTTGTGGCCCTGCAACTGGGAGCCAGCGAAGACCGCCGCCGTTGGCCCGTGGCGCATTTTGCCGCGCTGGGCGATATGCTGTGGCGCAGCCGCCGCCTGCTGCCCGTATTGCTGGGGGCAGGGAGCGAGGCGCATCTGGGCGAACGCTACGCCGCGTCTGCAACGGAACCGCACCTGAGCCTCATAGGCAGGACAGAGCTGCCCGTGCTGGCTGCCGTTCTCAGGCGTATGCGGCTGCTGGCGAGCAACGACACCGGGACCATGCACCTTGCCGCAGGGCTGGGTGTGCCTGTGCTGGCGGTGTTTCTTGCCACCGCGCAGCCGTGGGACACGGGGCCGTATCTGGAAGGCAGTTGCAGCCTTGAGCCGGCTATGGACTGTCATCCGTGCCCGTTCGGCAAGCCGTGCCCGTATGAGCACGCCTGCCGCTCCCGCGTTTCTGCGCAGACAGTGTTTTCGCTTGCGGACGCGTGGCTTGAGCAGGGCGCATGGCGCGACCCCGGCACGGGCGAGGCGCGGGTGTGGGTGGCACGGCGTGGGACGGACGGCGGCATGGACCTTGCCTCCCTTTCCGGGCACGAGGAGACGGACCGCACACAGTGGGTGCGCCTGCAGCGGCATTTTTACAGTCAATTTCTTGACCGTCCATCGGCCTCGCTGGCGCGGGGCGATACGCCGGTGCGCGCCATTGTGCCGCCGATGCGCCCCTGCGGCCTTTCTGCACAGGCGGGGGAAACGGTGCGGCGGGAAATTTTGCAGGCATCGCAACTGCTGCACCTGCTGGCCGAACAGGGCAAGCTGCTGGCAGCACGGCCCACGGACATGGCCAAGCAGCGGTTTTTGGGCACGTGGCAACGGTTGCAGACCCTATGGGACAACAGCGCGTATTTTAATGTGCTGGGGTATCTGTGGATGTGCGAATCGCAGGAAGCCGGGGGCGATTTGCCTGCCATGCTCGCGCTGGCGCAGCAGTATGCCGTGCTTATGGCGGCATGGGCGCAGGGGGCGGAAGCCTGATGCCCGTGCGCAGGCGCACGGCGTTTTCTCCTGATGTTCCTTTTGTGGCATGAATATTGAATATTCATCGGCAAACCGGAAAATTCTGGCCCGCTCGGGCAGTATCAGGAGGGAAGCTATGATTGTTATTGATGGTCAGCACAGTGATATGCAGGTTGCCAGCTTTGCGAACCTGGAAGAGATTCTTGTGAAGGTGATGGAGAACGGAACGATGGAAAACCGCATCGTTACCGATGTGTTGGTGAACAACGAGCCGTTCTCGGAAATTTATCCCCATCAGGCCGAAGACATTGAAGCCTCTGAGATTTCCTCGCTGGAAATCATCAGCGTTCCCGTTGGGGAAATGGCCATGAGCATAACCCGTGAGCTGTACAAGGTGGTGCAGATTATGGGTGACGGCGCGCGCCATGTGGCGGACCTGTTCCGTCAGGCAGACGACACCGAAGCTCTGGAAATGTATCAGGATCTCTTGCAGGTTGTGCGTGACTTCCTGGGTATGATCGGTGTGCTGCGCAGCGAGTTTACGCTGAAGGACCATGCCGCCTTTAACAGCGGGGTGGAAGAAATTTCCGATCTGTTCGGTGAAATGACCGAGGTGATGGAAAATGAGGACTGGATTCTGCTGGCGGACCTGCTGGAATATGAATTCGTTCCTGCCACCGATCGCTGGAAGAACGTTATTCACCTGCTGCGCGAAGATATCCGCAAGGTGAACAAGGGGTAATATCATGGCCGACAGCCTTTCACTGCTTGATCAGGCCCTGTCCCTTGGCGAACAGGAACTGCACGCACTTGCTGCGGGGGATGTGGATTTTGCCGATGAAAACGCCCAGCGGCGCAGCGGCCTTATATCCATGGCGTGGGAAAAGCGTGAAGGCGTGGCGCTGGACGCCCTGCAGGACAAGCTGCTCAAGCTGCAATCCATGCAGGGGCTGCTTACGGAAGAAGCCAGAAAGCTCCATGCCTCGCTCAAGAGCGAGCTTCAGAAAACCAAAAAGCATTCGGCCCGCCTTCAGGGGTACCGGCAGGCGGTGCGGGGCGATGGCCTGCACAGCCAGTTCGTGAGCAAACAAGGATAGTTTCTCCTCCGGAATAGTTGCATGGCACAGCCGGGAATGCAGGACGCATTCCCGGCTTTTCGTATATTATGATGGCGGCCAGCTTGACTTTCCGGTATGTCATGTGAAACATGCGCGTTCCGGTATGCTGCGGCACGATCTGCCGAGACAAAAATGGTTGCAGTAAGCCGCCATGCACCGTGGCGGGCTGTTCCGCCAGTGTGCCTACGCCGTTTCCGGGCCGTACCCGGACGTATGAGGGGACGCACCCCGATTTGCACCCGGCAGGCGGGTATTCCGCCCCGGAGCACACATTCCCATGCTATTTCCGATGAGGAGACCATATACAATGAGCGAAACAGAACACCGTTGCGGATGGGTGGCCATGATGGGCCCGCCCAATGCGGGCAAATCTACGCTGCTGAACGCCTTTTTGGGGCAGAAGGTGGCCATAGTGACCCCCAAGCCGCAGACCACCCGGCACCAGATAAGCGGCATTCTTTCCCGGCCGGACAGCCAGATAATCTTCATGGACACCCCGGGGATTCACCAGCTGCGCGGCAAGATGAACAAGTTGCTGCTGCAGACCGCATGGCAGGCCATGAGCGGGGCGGACGTGGTGATGGTGGTGCTGGATTCTGACCTGTACATCCGCAAGCCGGACTTTTTTGACAACGACATTGAGCCGCTGAGCGAAGCCATTCTGAACGAGACGCGTCCCGTTGCAGTGGTGGTGAACAAGGTGGACCTGTTCCGGGACAAGGCCAAGATGCTTCCGCTGCTGGAACGGCTGAGCAAGCTGTGGCCCAATGCGGAGGTGTTTCCCGTTTCCGCCAAGAACGCGGACGGACTGACTGCCGTGCTGCAATTCATACAAAGCAGGCTGCCCGTAAGCCCGCCCCTGTATCCTGCCGATCAGCTTTCTACCATGCCGCTGCGCTTTATGGCTGCGGAAGTGGTGCGCGAGAAGCTCTTCCTCGACCTGCGGCAGGAGTTGCCGTATTATACGGCCGTGGAGATTGAAAAGTGGGAGGACACGGGCGACCGCATTATTGTGAACGCCATTATTTACGTTGCCCGCAAGACGCACAAGGCCATGGTTATAGGCAAGGGCGGACAGAACCTGAAGAGTGTGGGCACGGCTGCCCGCAAGGAGCTGCAGGAGATGACCGGCAAGAAGGTGCACCTGGAACTGTGGGTGAAGATTCGCGAAGGGTGGACCGAGGATATTGGCTTTTTGCGCATGCTCGGGCTGTCCTCATAGCAACAGTCGTAAGGGGCGGCCGAAAGCCGCCCTTTTTTTCAGGCTTGCCCCGGTTTTCCTGCCGGGCCTGATGAAGACTGCTCCAGACGAAGACTGCTCTGGATAAAGCCTGCTCTGGATAAAGCCTGCTCCGGATAAATACTGCTCTAGACGAGGCCCGCTCTAAAGGAACCGAGACGTAATGGCGATGATGGAAGAAAAACAGGCTGCGGCGTTGCGGCAGCGTTTTCTGGAAGTGCGCGACAGGGTGCGTGCCGCTGCCCGCGCATCCGGAAGGCAGGAGGATGCGGTGGCACTGGTTGCCGTTTCCAAGACGCATCCGGCGGAAGCCGTGGCTGAGCTGGCAGCCCTGGGGCATACCCTGTTCGGGGAAAGTTACGTGCAGGAGGCCCTTGCCAAGCAGGAGGCGGTTTGCTCCCTGATGGGCGGGGAGGCCGGGCGACAGGTGCAGTGGCATTTTATTGGCCACCTGCAAAGCAAGAAGGCCAAGGATGTGGTGGGGAGGTTTTCCCTTATCCATGCCGTGGATTCGCTCAAGTTGGCACAGAACATGCAAAATCGTTTGGCAATGCTGCCGGTTACGCAGACAGGTGCCCCGGCAGGAGTGCAGGATGTGCTCATTCAGGTGAATATTGGCAGGGAGCCGCAAAAATCGGGCGTTGCCATTGAGGATGCCGCCTCCCTTGCCGAAGACGTGGCGCAGATGCCCCTGCTGCGGCTGCAGGGTTTTATGTGCATGCCGCCGTTTCACTGCACGGGCGACATGGCTACGCCATTTTTTGAGCATATGCGGACCATACGCGATGCCGTGGAACACAGGCTGGGTATGCCGCTGCCCCATCTTTCCATGGGCATGTCGCACGATTTTGAGCAGGCTATTGCGCAGGGCGCCACGCTGGTGCGCGTGGGAACAGATATTTTTGGTACACGGGACGCCTGATTTTCGGCGCGCCATAATGCGCGGGAAAGAGGTGTTGCGGCGGATAGGGCTTCGGCATGCAGCCGGTTCGGTCTGGACAGGTAAAGAGAGACTGATCTTATGGATTTGGCAACCATACTGGGAATAGTGCTGTCATTCGGGCTTGTGGTGGCCGCCATCATGTCGGGCAGCAGCTTGTTCATCTTCATTGACGGCGCGTCCATGGCCATTGTTCTGGGGGGCACGACCGGCGCATTGTTGGTGAACTACCCGCTCGGCAAGGTGCTTTCCGTGACCGGCGTTATCAAGAAGACGCTGTTCTCCAAGTCGGAAAGCCCCTCCACCATCATTGAACAGTTCATGGACTACGCCAACCGCGCCCGCCGCGAGGGGATTCTTTCCCTTGAGCCCATTATCAAGGAGATTGATGACGCCTATCTGCGCAAGGGGCTGCAGCTTACCGTGGACGGACTGGAGCCTGCGGCCATTCAGGAAATTATGGAGACGGAAATCGCCAACATAGAGGGCCGCCACGAAAACGGCTACGACATTGTGAAAGCCCTTGGCGAATATGCTCCGGCCCTTGGCATGATTGGTACGGTTATCGGGCTTGTGCAGATGTTGCAGACCATGAACGACCCCAGTTCCATCGGCCCGGCCATGGCGGTGGCGCTTATCACGACTTTTTACGGGGCCATTCTGGCCAACCTGGTGTTCAACCCCATGGCGGGCAAGCTGAAATCGCGCAGCAAGGACGAGATTCTCATCAAGGAGATGCAGATGGAAGGCATTCTGGCCATCTCCAAGGGGGAGAACCCGCGTATTATTCAGGAAAAGCTTTCCAGCTTCCAGCCGCCCAGGGAGCGCAAAAGCAGCGACTAGCGGGTATGACGGACGGGTGTAACCGATGGGTGTAGCCGGCGGGGACAGCCGGCAATCCCAACAGGTAAGCCCAACAGGCAAGCCCAAAAGGCAGACGCAGCAGGCAGACCGGCATGGCAAAGCGCAAGAAGAAAAAAGGCGGCGGAGACGCCCCGGCATGGCTCATCACCTTCTCGGACATGATGACGCTGATGCTCACGTTCTTTGTGCTGCTGGTAAGTATGGCGGTTATTGACGAGCGGCGCAAACTGGTGGTGCTGAATTCCATTTCCGGTGCCTTTGGCGAGGGGCTTGGCAGCTTTAACCCCAAAACGCCGCGACACCACACCCGGCTTATTGAACCGGGGGCCATGGATATGGAAACCGACTCGCTGGAACCGCTTAAGGAAATGCTGTGGGACGACCAGCGCGGGGATTTGAATTTTCAGGAAAACAGCTATGTGCAGATATTTTCCATAAGCGATGAGGTGCTCTTCCGGCCCGGAACGGCAGAGTTAAGCGAAGAAGGTGTGGTGCTTATCAACCGTATGCTGCCGTGGCTGCTGCGGGTGAACCATCCGCTTCTGCTGGCGGGGCATACCTCCGGCCTGCGGGAGGAGATGGGAGAGGATTACCGGGTGGACCTGGGCAGCCTGCCGACCCGTTCGCCCGCATGGGAGCTTTCCTTTTTGCGCGTGATGAGCATTTACCGCTACCTCACGGGAAGGGGGATGTCTACGGAATCGCTTACGGTGGAAGCGTTTGGCAGCAACCGACCGCGCTGGACGGAAAACACGCCCGAAGGCAGGCGCATGAACCGGCGGGTGGATATTGTGCTTGACCGGCGCAACAAGGAATGGATTGAGCGCATGGAAAGGCTGCGTCAGAGCGGTGCCGCTGGTTCCGGGGATTTTAACTACAGGGATTTTCGGTTCCGGCTGAGCTTGCCGGGTTCTTCGCCCCCAGAGACGGGAGAGTGAGCCATGGCACGAAAGAAGAAGGAAAAGGGCGGTGGCGGCACCCCGGCGTGGTTGATTACGTTTTCGGACCTTGTCACGCTGCTGCTGACGTTTTTTGTGTTGCTGCTGAGTATGGCCTCTATGGACCGGGTAATGCTCTCGCAGATGAGTCCTTTTCAGAGCCGTGCCGAAATTATCAGCCATCAGGGATCGGGGAAGGTGCCCACAAGGGTGACTGTGCTGCTGAAACTGCTGGAAGATACGCAGATGGCTCTGAACAAGCCGGAACGCATAAAGGACCTGCTCTTCCCGGACGATGTGCTGCCGCCTGATATTGATGTGAGCACGCTGGACAGGAATTTGCGGATTCTGGAGCATCCCGAAGGGCTTGCCATTGTGCTGACGGACTCGCTGCTTTTTCCTTCCGGCAGCTATACGCTGAACCCGGCGGCGGAAAAGCTGCTGGAACAGGTGGGAATGATGTTGCAATACACCACGGCGGACTGCAACATAGCGGGGCATACGGACAACATGCCTTCTGCACCGTTGGACAATTATGCCCTTTCCGGCATGCGGGCGATGGCTGTTCTGGACTATTTTCTTGCGCTGGGCATTGCCCCGCAACGGTTTTCTGTAAGCGGCTACGGGCCGGACAAGCCTGCGATGGACAACATGACGGAAGCCGGAAGGGCGCAGAACAGGCGTGTGGAGATTCTGATTAAGACCTCCCAGTGGATGGGACGATATATGTAGCCTGTCGCCTTGGCAGGCGGGCGCGACAAGGAGGCGATTATGGCCGATGCGGGACAGCCGGAAAAGAAGAAGAGCAAGCTCAAGTGGATAATTGTGCTTGTGCTGCTGGTTATTGTGCTGGGGGCGGGTGGTTTTGCGGCGTGGAAGTTTTTTCTGAGCGCGCCGGAGGATCCCGCAGGGCAGCAACTGCCCCTTGATGCGGGTGCCGCGGGCGAAGTAAGCCCCAAGGATGCCCGCGTGGTGACGCTGCCCACGTTTCTTGTGAACCTTGCGGACCCGCTTGGTCGCCGCTACATTAAGCTGACGCTGGATGTGGAGGTGGTGAGCCCCGCCGCTGCCGCGGAATTGGAATCATCGCAGGCGAAGGTGCGGGACGCGATTATTCTGCTGCTTTCCAGCAAGTCGTATGTGGACCTTGCCCCGCTGGAGAACAAGATTCTGCTCAAGAACGAGATTGTGACGCGGCTGAACCAGATTATGGGCGGCTCCAAGGTGGTGCGGGTGTATTTTACGGAACTGGTCATTCAGTAGTGGCAAGTACCGATCAGTAACGGCGAACATCCTTTCACGCAGGAAGGTGGAATATGGCTGACGAACTCGATCAGGATCAGTTGGCGGCACAATGGGCGGCAGCGCTGGAAGCGCAGGAAGAGGGCGATCCCGATCCCTTTGAGGCGGCTGCAGCCGCTGCGGCAGCCGCTCCGGCGGCAGCTCCCGCGGCAGCGCAGAAGAACGGCAAGGCAGGCGGTATGAGCGATGATGAACGGCTTGCCGCAGAATGGGCAGCAGCCCTTGCCTCTGACGAGCAGGATCAGGTGAAGAAGGAGAAGGAACAGGCCTTTTTTGCCTCTGCTGCGCGGGAAGCCACGTTCAAGGATTTGACGGAAGAAGCCAAGAACCCCCGGCCCGACAGCGGCAAGCGCGAGCTGGATTTCATTCTGGACATCCCGCTGGATGTTTCTGCGGAGCTTGGGCGCACCCGGCTGCTCATAAACGAACTGCTTCAGCTCGGTCAGGGTTCGGTGGTGGAACTGAACAAGCTGGCCGGGGAACCGCTGGAGATTTTTGTGAACGGCAAGCTTGTGGCGCGCGGTGAGGCCGTGGTTATTAACGAAAAGTTCGGGGTGCGGCTCACGGATATTATCAGTCCCATTGAACGGGTGAAACAGCTTGCTTAACGCAACGCAGATAAGCGCCGCCATGGCGGATGCGGCAAACGCGACAAATGCGACTTTTCGGGCAGCCGTGGCACACAACGCCACGGCAGAAGCCATGGTTGCGCCTGGCGGGCCTATCGGGTCTGTAGGGGCTGTCGGGCCTGGCAGCCCTGTTGCGCGGGCGGTGGAAGAGGGTGTCAACGCAACGACGCTGTTTTCTTCCGGCACCGCACCCCTTGAGGCGGCTCCCCAGATAATGGGCTGGGGTGGGTATTTTCAGGCCATAGGCGTGCTGCTGCTCATTCTGGGCGCGCTGTACATGGGCCTGTGGGCGCTCAAGCGGTTCGGCAAGCTGCGGGCCATGGGCAGCCTTGGACGTCAGGGGTTGGCCGTGGAGGGGCAGTTTCACCTTGGTCCCAAGAAATCTCTGGTGGTGGTACGCTTCTTGAATAAACGGTTGCTGTTGGGGGTCACTGACCACAACATCAATCTTTTAACGGAGACGGAAGCGGACCATGACGGGACACGCGAATCGGACAAAGCAGACTTCAGGGCCATGTTGGAAAAAGCGGGCGACGGGGAGAGTTCTTCTTAGCCTAGCTCTGCTGCTGGGGCTGCCAGTTCTTGCAGCAGCGGCGCAGGACCTTGCCCTGCCCACGCTTTCGTTACAGCTTGCCGGGGGAGAGACTGAGCCGGAGAAGGTTTCTGTCCTTTTTGAAATCCTGTTCATGCTCACCATACTGTCGCTGGCTCCGGCCATAATGCTGACAGTAACCTCCTTTACCCGCATCATCATCGTCTTCCATTTTATCCGCATGGCGCTGGGCGTGCAGCAGCTGCCGCCCAACCAGGTGCTGGCGAGCCTTGCCATATTTATGACTGTTGCCATTATGATGCCTGTGGTGACCGACATAAACCAGAACGCCGTGCAGCCCTATCTGAACGAAGAAATAGGGTTTTCCAAAATGCTGGATACGGCGCAGCAGCCGCTGCGCACGTTCATGTTCAAGCACACGCGGGAGAAGGACCTTTCCATCTTCTATACCATCACCAAGATGGAGCGCCCGAAGAACAAGGACGAAGTGCCCACCTTTATGCTGGCGGCCGGGTTCATCATCAGCGAATTGAAGACAGCCTTTACCATAGGGTTTCTCATCTACATTCCGTTTCTCATCCTCGACATGGTTATTTCCAGCATCCTGCTCGCCATGGGTATGATGATGCTGCCGCCCATGATGGTTTCCGCACCGTTCAAGCTGCTGCTCTTCGTCATGGTGGACGGATGGAGTTTGCTGACCGGCTCTTTGGTGAACAGTTTTCTCTTATAGCAAGGAGACCGCCCCATGACGCCCGAATTTGTGATTGGCTTTGCCAGACAGTCCATAGAATTGGCCCTGATGCTTGCCCTGCCCATGTTGGGCGTGGGACTTGCCGTGGGTGTGTTTGTCTCTGTGATTCAGGCGGCAACGCAAATTCAGGAGATGACCCTTTCGTTCATTCCCAAGATCGTCTCCATATTTATTGCCCTGCTGTTCTCGTTTCCGTGGCTCATGGAGCGCATGGTGACGTTTACCCGTGACGTATTCATCAATATTCCCAACTACGTGCGCTGACCGCTCCGGCAGTGACGCAATGTAAACAAGGGCCGCCCCGTATGGAGCGGCCCTTGTTGCGTGCGGTTGGTATGTGCGGACTGTTATGCGTGGATGTTGTGTGCGGCTTGTTATGCGCGGCTTGTTATGCGCCAAAGAAGCGCGGCACGGAGCCGGGCTATTCCTCTGCCAGAAGGGCAGCCAGCTCTTCGCGGATGATGTCTGCGGCTGCCTTGGCGGCGGTTTTTTCCAGCGTGGTCTTGATTTCGTCCTTGAGTTCACGGCCAAGCATGTTCCAGTCCTTGTGGGTGAACATGGATTCTTCCAGCTCCGCAAACCGCGCGTCCAGCTTGGCGTCCAGCATGGCGGAGATGCGCTCCATGACGGGGCTGTTTTCCGCCAGCGCATTTTCCAGTGCGGCGTGCAGGTCTGTGTGCACCGGGCAGGCTTCTTCCTCCGCAGCGGCTTCCGCGATTTTGCGGGCCACGATATCTTCCACGGACTCCTCGGAAAGGCGGGCTGCGGCTTCCAGTGCGGCAATGCGCTGCAGCAGGGACTTCATATCGGGCGCGGAAGCGGCGAAGGCGGCGTCCGGGGAGGCGGGGGCGGCTTCGGCCGGGGAAAGGTCGTCCAGCGTGAGGCCGCCTGCCAGCATATCGTCCGCGTCAGGTGCATCTGCGGAATCCGCAAAGTCCGAACCGTCATCGTCTGCCAGATGGAGGGCATCGCTGCCCGACAGGCCTGCAAGCGGGTCTTCGTCGCCATCCTGCGGGGGTAAAGCGTCCAGATCGGCAAGCAGGGCGTCTATGTCTGCATTGGGCGCATGGTCCGGTACATCATCGCCGAGCAGGTCGGCAGCCAAATCGTCGGCCAAATCGTCGGTCAAATCGGCAGCCAGACCATTGGGCTGAACGGTATCCATATCGGGCGCATCTGCGCTGCCGAGCAGGGCTTCCAGTTCGTCCAGAGCGTCCGGTACTGCGGCCGGGTGTGCGCCTGCCGTTCCGGTTGCTCCGGCTGCCACGGGGGAAGCGGCTTCTTCTGCGGCAAGAATGTCATCCAGATCCGGAATATCTTCGTCGTCGCCTGCGGCAGACATATCCCCAAGGTCCGCTGAGCCGGAAAGGCCGGGTGCCTCTGCCGGATGATGGTCTGCCGTCTGCTCCGGTTGGGTGAGATCGCCCAGCAGGGCGTCCAGATCGTCCATATCCGGCGTATCGAGAGATTCGTTGGGGTCGAAGGGCAGGGCAGGCTCCCCGGCGGCAGGTGCCGGAGCGGGGGAGCTTTCCTGCTGGAGGTCTTGATCGTCATCGCCCAGAGAATCGAGGAAGGCGTCCAGATCGTCCGTTGTCCCCATGGTGTCGGTCATATCCGGGGAATCCGGGGAGTCCGGGGAGTCTGGGGAGCTTGGCGAACCTTGCCTGCCAGCGGGGAGGGGCTGCGCCGCTGCCGCCGGAGCGGGGGTCTGCAGGGATTCGAGCAGGCTGTCCAGGTTGTCCATGTCTGCCTGATCGTCTGCGCTGTCCGGCCCGTCCATGTCCGCAGGAGCGGCGCTCCGCGTGGCTGCCGGTTCCGGAAGGCCGCCGGTCGCTTCTTCCAGCAGGCTGTCCAGATCGGAAAGGTCCGGCAGGCCGTCATCCTCTGCCGGAGCGGGGGCTGTTCTTCCCTGAGGAACTTCAAGCCCTTCTATGAGGGCATCCAGTTCGGAAAAATCGATATCGGTATCGGCACCGGCAGTCTGTGGCTTGGCAGCTGGGGCAGGTGCCTTTTCAGGAGCGGGGCCCGGTTCCGGTGCAAGGCCAAGCTCGCTGAGCAGGTCGTCCACGTCATCGTCCGGCACCTCTTCCATGGCGGGGGAGGGCTTGGACGGCTGAGGAGCCTTGGCGGGTTTGGCGGGCGTATCATCCAGACTGCCGAGGAGGGCATCAAGGTCGGCATCCATGTCATCGTCATCTGCCGGAGATGCGCCTTGTGCGGCGGGACCGGCGCTGTCCAGTCCGCCGAGCAGGTCGTCCAGCTCTGCGGCAAAGTCATCGTCGTCATCCGCCGGGGAAGGGGCTGACGGAGACGCGGCAGCCTTTGCGGCTGAAGGAACGGCGGGCGGAGAGTCTTCTTCTGAGTCCAGACTGCCCAGCAAATCGTCAAGGTCGGCTTCGAAATCGAGCCCCTCGTCAGCATCCCTTGCAGATGCGCCCGGTGAGGCCGCTGCGCCGTTTCCATCGGTGAAGAGGTCCTCCAGTTCTTTCTCGAAGTCCACCTCGTCACCGCCGGCATCAAAGAGATCGTCGGCCAGATCCTCCGCCCCTGCAGAGGCGGGCGGGGTGCCGTGTTCCACGATGTCTGTAAGCTCTATGATGTCGTCTTCGACGTCGAATTCGGGGGTGTCTTTCGGTGACATGGCGTACCTTGGGCTTTCTGGTTTGCAAACCTGACAGCGAGTAAGCGACTCGCCGGAGTCCCCGGCAGGGCGGAGCCACGGAGGGCGCACGGGCCTATGCGGAGGGTTCTGTCACGCTATCCCACCCAGAATAACCATACATCGGACGATAACGCAAGAGGCCGCCCTTGCGGACGGCCTCTTCAAATCAATTATCCTTGAGTCTTAGGGATGGCAGCTGGACTGCTTGCAGCCGGTGAGGGCCTTCTTCTTGTCCTTGTCTGCGCCCGCTACGTCGTTGTGGCAGGAAATACAGGTGGCAACGGTGCCAGCCTTACGGTCATGGATGACCTTGTAGTAAGAGCCCTTGACGTTCTTGTCGGCTTCGGCGGTGGAGTGGCAGCCCTCAGTAGAGCACTTGCCGAAGTTTTCCTTGCCATCCACGGGGTGGTGACAGTCGGCACACTGTGCAGACGCGTGGGTGGAGTGGTTGAAGACCACAGGCATCTTCGTGGCTTCCATCCTGTACCCGTCTGCGGGAGCTTCAGCAGCAACCAGCGGCAACGCGAAGGCCAGAGCCAGAGCAGCAACCAGAGCAATGAACAATGACTTCCTCATGAGTAACCTCCTTCACAAGGCATGTTAAGAATTTCACACAATGGATATAGCAGGCACCGTGCCATGTCAAGGATAGCCGCCTTTTGACAGGACTAGTGCACGGTTTTACACAAGTTTCTGTATCCTCATACAGAGGGAGGTGCGGAGGATTATTCCCGGTGTCGGTATTTTGTCATGTACCCGCGGGGCGTAACCATGTGCCTGCCCATGCGGCGGGTGGAACTGTTGCCGATGATGAGGATGGAGAGCATGTCCACGTCTTCCGGTGAGCACTCTGCCAGCGAGGTGACAAGCACGGCCTGTTCCGGCCTGTGGGCCTGCCGGACAATGCCCACGGGGGTTTCCGCTGTGCGGTGGGTGGCGACGATTTCCAGCGCGCGGGGCAGTTGCCAGTGGCGTTTCTTTGACTTGGGGTTGTAGAGCACGATGACGAAATCGCCCTCTGCGGCACAGGCGAGGCGTTTTTCAATGACCTCCCACGGCGTGAGCAGGTCGGAAAGGCTGATGCAGGCGAAGTCGTGCATGAGGGGCGCACCCAGCAGTGCGGCGGCAGCGGACAGGGCGGGAACCCCCGCGATGATTTCTATGTCCGGCATGTCTGCCGGTTGTCCCTTGCTTTCTGAAAGGGGGGGGCGGGCTGCCTGCATCTGTTCGGCCTGAAGCTGCCCGGTCTGAATCGGCACGCTTTTGTGCAGCCTGTTCTTGGGGAGTCCGCTGTCTTTGGGGAGCCCGCTGGCTTTGGGCAGTCCGTTTGCCAGTGCCTGCCCGGCGGATACGGCCCTCTCTTCTGCCAGTTCAAAGACCAGTCCGGCCATGGCGTAGATGCCGGGGTCGCCCGAGCAGACCACCGCCGTGTTGCGGCCTGCCTGTGCGCAGGCCAGCGCGGCTGCGCAGCGTTCCATCTCGCCCATCATGCCTGTGGCGATGATTTCCTTGCCTGCCTTCAGTTCCGGGGGGACAAGGTCCACATACAGGGTGTAGCCCACAATCACATCGGCCTGCGCAAGGGCCTGCGCCGCCTGCGGGGTGAGCAGCGATGCATGGCCGGGACCAAGCCCCACCACCTTCAGCCATCCGGTCATACCGTCTCCATGGCGACAGCCAGCGTGGTGCCGCTGTCCTTTATTTTTTCCTGTATCAGCAGGGTGTTTTTGCCTGTGGCGGCACCACTGGCAAGGGCGGCGGCTTCTGCCACGCTGCGTGTGCCCACCGCACGCAGGGGTTTGTCTGACGGGTTGGGCACAGGGATGCCCTTAAGCGCGTCTGCCGGAAAGAAGCGCACAGGCAGGCCCATGCGCCGGGCGGCCTCCAGAAGCCCTTTTTCATCCGCTTTGGCATCTACGCTGGCAAGGCAGGCCACGCTTTCCAGCGCGATCATACGGGTGGCCAGTTCGCGCCGCACAAAGGATTCTATGGCGTCCGCAGAACGCCCGCTGCGGCAGCCCACGCCCAGATGCAGCACGCGGGGGTGCAGCACAAGCGTGTGTTCGCCCGGAGAAAAGAGCATGGGGTCGCGCCATGTGACCAGCACCGCCGCATCGTTTGCCGCCCGCTCTTCGCTGCCGCAGAGGGCCTCTTCCATGTGTTCCACAAAGCGGAAGCGGTGGGCGTGCGGTCCTTCCTGCAGCCGCAGGGCATTGTGCGGGTCGTGGACGGTAACGGGCAGGTCTGCCAGCAGTGCGCCGTTGACGTGCTTGACGGCCTGCGGATTGTGAATGGCGCAGCCCGCCTCCATGGCGACCATGTCCAGCGAGGGGAGCGATTCCGTATCTGTGGCGGTGGTGATAATCGCGGTGCCGCCGGTGATGCGGGCGATATCCTGCGCAAGTGCATTGGCACCGCCCAGATGACCGGAAACCAGACTGATGACAAAGCGCCCCTGCTGGTCCAGCGCCACCACGGCGGGGTCTGTGCTCTTGGTGTGCAGGTGTGGGGCGATGCAGCGCACGGCAATGCCTGCCGCCGCTATGAAGATATGATGCCCGAAACGGGCGTAACCTTCTGCCACGCATTCGCGCAGGGCGGCAAAGCCGTGTTCGCCTTCGCGGGCCATGCGGTGGGGCAGGCAGACCAGCCCGCCGTATTCTGCCGCCAGCCTGCGGGCCAGCTGGGCACCCTGCGGAGTGAGGGCATATATGGCGGTGGTGTGCAGCATGGCGTGATGGTGAGGCGTCTGCGGCGGAGGCGGCGGGGCCGGTTCCGCCGCAGACGTGTTTGTGTGCGGAGCTAGAAGGTAACCTTGGCGGCTGCTTCAAGCGTTTTTTCGAAGTCTTCGTCCGTGTGGGCGAAGGAGACCATGGCCGCCTCGTAGCTGAGCGAGGCCAGGTAAATGCCCTGTGCGCGCATCTGCTTGTAGAAGGCGGTGTAGAGTTTGGGCACGGAGGTCTTTGCGGTGGCAAAGTCTGTGACCGGGGTGTCTGTGAAGAAGATGGTGAACATGGACGCCAGCGTGTTCATGGTGACCGGCACGCCCTTGGCCTTGAGGATGCCGAGCAGGGCGTGGGCGAAGTCTGCCGTGCGTTTTTCCAGCGCGGCGTAGTCTGCCTGCCTGAGCAGCTTGAGCGTGGCTATGCCTGTGGCCATGGCCACGGGATTGCCAGACAGGGTGCCCGCCTGAAAGATGGTGCCGCAGGGGGCGATGTGCTGCATGATTTCGCGCTTGCCGCCGTATGCGCCCACGGGGAAGCCGCCGCCGATGATCTTGCCGAGGGTGGTGATGTCTGGGGTGATGCCGAACCGGGCCTGCGCGCCGCCGTAGGAGAGGCGGAAGCCGGTGATGACCTCATCGAAGATGAGCAGGGCGCCGTATTGGTCGCACAGGGCGCGCAGTCCTTCAAGGAAGCCGGGGGCGGGGGGCACAAGGCCCATGTTGCCCGCCGTGGGCTCCACGATGATGGCGGCGATGTCCTGCGGGTGCAGTTCGAACAGTGCCTTGACGCGTTCAAGGTTGTTGTAGGGCGCAAGCAGGGTGTCCTTGACCGTGTCGGCGGGCACGCCGGGGGTGCCGGGAATGCACAGGTCGGCGTAGCCGGAGCCTGCGGCGGCGAGGAAGGAATCGGCATGGCCGTGGTAGCAGCCTTCGAACTTGATGACCTTGTCACGCTTGGTGTAGCCGCGTGCAAGGCGCAGGGCGGTCATGGTGGCTTCCGTTCCCGAATTGACCATGCGCACCATTTCCACGCCGGGAACGGCCTCTATGACCAGTTCCGCAAGTTCAAGTTCGGCGGGGCAGGGGGCACCGTAGCTGGCACCGGCAGCGCAGGCTTTCTGCGCGGCTTCCGTGACGGCGGGGTGGGCGTGCCCGAGCAGCATGGGGCCCCATGACTGCACGAAATCGATGTAGGTGTCGCCCTCTACGCTTACCAGCTTGGAGCCGTGGGCGCGGGCGATGAACAGGGGTTCGCTCTCTACGCTCAGGCAGGCGCGGATGGGGCTGTTTACCCCGCCGGGAATGACTTCCTTGGCTCGGGCGTAGAGTGTGCTGGATTGGGCGGTGGTGTATGCCATGTTGCGGTTCCTTGTGCGGGCTTGCGGGCGGTGCCGGGGCGGCAGCGGCGCGTTAGAAATACGTCATGGAAATTTTTTTCAGTTCCTTGAGCGAGGTGAGTACCGCGTATTCTTCCAGTTCCGTCTCTCTGCGCAGTTGCTCTATGACTTCCAGGTACTCGGTTTCGTGCCGACCGTGGATCATGGTGAACAGCGTGTAGGGCCATTCCGGGTGCGAGGTGGGGCGGTAGTAACAGTGCGAGATGAGCGGATGGAGCGCGGCATGCTCGCCTGCGGCATCTATGCGGTCTTCGGCGATGATCCATGCGACCATGGCGTTATGGTTGTATCCGGCTTTCTGGTGCTTGAGGCTGACCCCGAAGCGGCGGATGGTGCCCTCTTCCTTCATCTGCCGGATGAGGCCGAGCACGGTTTCCTCGTCTGTTCCCACCTCGCGGGCGATGTCTGCATAGGGGGTGAGGCTGTCGGGCAGGTCTGCCTGCACGATGTGCAGTATGCGCTTTTCAATATCCGTGAATTCGGTTTTGGCCATGGCGTATCCTTTCCGGTGCTTGCGGGCGCGGGTTGCTGGTGCGGGGGCACCCGGTTGTGCGACCGGGTGTTGCGGGAGCGCCGTAAAGGGTGTTGATACCTGTTCGCGGCGCGGGATGCAACCGCCCCGTGTGAGCGGCGGGCATGTGCGCTTTGTGAACGGCGGAAGGGAGGCGGGTTGCAAGCACGGACGTGAAAAGGTATCCCTCATGCGGTGTGCGAAGGCCGCGGGCGGGTGTTCTGCTGTTTGGGGCTGCGCCTGAACATGGTTTGCTCTTTGCACTGTTTCGCACTGAACTGCCTGAATGACATGACGTGTTAACAGGCTCATAAGGATGGTTCATGAAAATAGCCGTTATTGGTGGTGGCAGCTGGGGCACGGCGCTGGCGCAGGTGCTTGCCGGAAAGGGGTATGATGTTTCGCTGCTGGTGCGCCAGCGGCATGTGGCGGAAGCTATTGCGGCCACGCGCATGAATTCTGCCTATCTGCCGGGAGTGCGGCTGGATGCGCGCATAGTGCCGACAACGGATGCACAGGCTGCCCTGACCGGGGCCGCCCTGACGCTTTTTTCCGTGCCCTGCCAGTTTTTTCGCGCTGCGTTGCGCGATGCCGCGCCGTTGCTGCCGCAGGGGGCAGTGGTGGTGTGTTCCAACAAGGGCATGGAGGTGGATTCCGGCAAGACCGTCTCGCAGATGGTGGAAGAGGAGCTGGCGGGCATGGGGGCGCGGTTTGCCATGATTTCCGGTCCTTCGTTTGCGGCAGAGGTGGTGCGCGGGCAGCCTACGGCTATAGTCATGGGCTGCGCGGACCCGGAGCTTGGGCGGGAATTGCGCGAAGTGTTTTCCACCCCGTGGTTCCGGGTGTATTCGTGCACGGACGTGCGCGGGGTTGAGCTTGGGGGGGCGTTTAAGAATGTTATCGCCATTGCGGCGGGCATGTCGGACGGCATGGGGTTTGGCGACAACGCCCGTGCGGCACTGATTACGCGGGGGCTTGCGGAGATGTCACGTCTGGGCGAAGCCATGGGGGCGCGTCCGGGGACGTTCATGGGGCTTTCCGGTATGGGCGATCTGGTGCTGACCTGCACGGGCAGCCTTTCGCGTAACCGGCAGGTGGGGCTGCGTCTGGGGCAGGGGGTGCCGCTGGAACGGATTCTCGGCGAGATGCATCAGGTGGCGGAGGGCGTGAAGACCACGCAGGCGGTGCATGCCCTTGGCTGCCGCATGGGCGTGGACCTGCCCATTACCAATGCCATGCATTCTGTGATGTACTGCGGCAGGAATCCGCAGGGCGTGTGGCAGGAACTGATGACCCGCGAACTGAAGGAAGAATGAGCAAAACGCCCGCGCAAATTCGGCAAGATGCGCGGGCGTTTTTTGTTTATTAGATGGCCGGTTTTATCCGTACGTCCGGGTGCTGTTCCGCAAGGGATGAACTTACGGAGCGCGCCTGTCTGATGTTGGGATAGCTGCCTACCCGCACGGTCCACAGGGCGTGGCCGTTGCGATGTATGGGAGCGGGATTGCTGGCGGAAAAACCCTGTTGTACAAGGGTGGACGCCAGTTTTTGGGCCTCTTTGGGGCACGCGAAGGTGCCGATGTGAACATGGAATGTGCCGCAGATGTTGATCATGGGTTGTCCGTGTGGTCAGCGGCGGCACGGGCTGGGTAGGGTACACGCGTTCCGGCTCCTTCCGCGCGGGGCCGTAGATGCGTTGCCTGTGTGCCGGGGCTGCCCGTTCGGGCATGGCAGTTTGGCGCGCATGGGTGTGCGCCTTGCTGCCGGTTGTGTTTTGGGTGCCTCCCCGCCACGGGCATGGGCACGGGGCGGAAGGGCACGGGCCGGTTTGCGTTCTTCCCGGACGGCGGGGGTGTGCGGAAGCCACCTTTGCTCGTCCATGACGGCGCGAGGCATGCGGGGCCGGATGCGGAAGCAGGCACCGGAACGCACGGATCACGCGCCTATTTATGCACTGCTCCCGGACCGTAACTGCGTGTTAGCGCAACCACAGGCCGGGAATGTGCGAAAAAGAGTGTGGCGGAAGAGCGATTCCCACAGTTTCCGCTCGACCGGTGACGGAAAATTCCGTATACGGGGCCATATGTCAAGTCTATTCCAAATGATCAACGATGACGGTGAGATAGCTGCCTGTGGAAAGGATGCCCAAAATCGCTTTTCTGCGCTGTATTGTGCGGAGAGTGTGCTGGGAGCCGTAGCGGAAGCCGAAGGAATTGCGGAAAGCGTTATTCCGCGCATGGCAACGGGCTTTTGCAGCGGCATGGCCCGCACGGGGGGGCTGTGCGGAGCGGTGGCCGGTGCCGTGATGGCTGTTTCACTGGTGCATGGCCGGGATTGCGGCGAAGACCCGGTGGAGCCCGCGTATGCGCGGGTGGCGGCCCTGTGCCGTGCGCTAGAAGCCAAATGGGGCACCTGCCAGTGCCTTGCGCTTACCGGGTGTGACTTTACCACGCAGGCCGGGCAGGACAGGTTCCGTGAACAGGGGCTTAAAGAGGCCGTGTGTCTGCCACTGGCGGATGACTGCGCCCGTATGGCGCTGTGGCTTGTGCGGGCCGATATGGAACAGGTGGGGCGCGTATCCGGTGCCGGAGAGGAAGAGCGGTCATGATGGTGTATGCGCGGCTGCTGCTCACGGCGTTTATATGGGGCGGAACCTTTGTGGCGGGCCGCATGCTGGCGGGGAGCGCTGAGCCGTTTGCGGCGGGATTCTGGCGTTTTCTCATGGCTTCCGTATGCCTGCTGTGGCTGGTGCACACCCGGCAGGGCGGCTTGCCGCCGCTGGACAGGCGGGGCTGGATGGGCGTTTTTTTGCTGGGGGCCACGGGCATATTTGCTTACAACGCCTTTTTCTTTACCGGGTTGCAGACGGTTCCCGCCGGACGTGCAGCGGTTATTGTGGCCATGAATCCCATCTTCATCGCCCTGCTGGCCGCGCTTTTTTTCGGGGAGGGGCTTTCACGCCTGAAGATGCTCGGAATCGTCCTGTCCGTGGCAGGGGCGGCCACGGCCATATCGCGCGGGGACTTTGTGGCGCTGTTTTCCACAGCCATAAGCTGGGGGGATGCGGCCATATTCGGGTGCGTGGCCAGCTGGGTTGCCTATTCCCTGCTGGGCAAGCGCATGATGCGCAACCTTACTCCCCTTGCCGCCGTGACGTATTCCTGCCTTGTGGGCACGGCACTGCTGCTGCCATGCGCCCTTGCGGAGGGCATGCTTGCGCATGTGGGAGAGTATCCGCTACAGACATGGCTCGCCTTTGCGTATCTGGGGGTGCTGGGAACGGTGGCGGGATTTACGTGGTTCTATGAGGGGGTGAAGGCGCTGGGGGCATCCAAGGCCGGGGTGTTCATCAATTTTGTGCCCATTACCGCCATTATCAGCGGCTGGCTGCTGCTGGACGAACGCATATCCATTTCCCTGCTGGCTGGCGGCATGCTGGTGGTCAGCGGCGTGATTATCACCAACCGGGGATAGCCGGGGCATACCGGGGAGAGCCGGATATCCGCCCGTACGGGCAAAATCTCTGAGACTCTGATAGCATCAGCCGGGCACATTGTGTGCCCGGTTTTTTTGTCAGCTTCTGCCGGGTGCTGGCGGGACGAGGTGGTCTGCTCCGCGCATTTCCGAACGGTGGCGGCGGGCTGCCAGCACCATATTGACGGCCCAGTGGGGTTCGCCGAGGGCAAAAAGATGGGTGTAGGAGGCGAAGACGTTGTTTCGGATAAGGCCGTCGCAGTCTGCCACCATGCCGAAGCCCCGGTCCATGCGCAGGCCGAAGGCCGGTTGCGCCCCCGCATCCACCACGCATTTGGAATAGTGGAACTCATGTCCTTTGATCACGCTGCCTGCGGGGTGGTAGGGGTTTTCCAGCGTGACGGTGGCGTCTATGTATCCCAGCCCCTGCGGCCTGTCGCACAGGTGGGTGCTGACGGGGAAGACGCCTGTCATGGGGTATTCGCAGCCCTTGTACACGAGGCTGCGGGAGAGCACCATGAAGCCGCCGCACTCGGCGTAGATGGGCAGGCCGGAGTCCGCGAGATGGCGGATATGGTCGCGTATGGGGGTGTTTTCCGCAATGCGCTCGGCCAGTGTTTCCGGGAATCCGCCGCCGAGGTACAGGGCGTCCAGCGCGGGCCAAGGGTCGGGCGAGAGCAGCGAAAGTTCGATAAGTTCCGCGCCGGCGTGGCGCAGGGCCTGCAGATTTTCCTCATAATAGAACCACAGGGCGGCATCGCGCACGTAGCCGATGCGCACAGGGGGTTCGTCTCCGGGAGCCTTGGGCACCATGTCCCACAGGGGCGGAGCGTCCGGCACGGCGGGAGCGGTGCAGGCTATCTGCCACAGGGCGTCCACATCGCAGTGTTCGCTTATGAGGTCGGCCACGGTTTCCAGCGGATCGTCCTCCGGCGTGTATTCCTGATCGGAAATAAGCCCCATGTGGCGCTCCGGAATGGGGTTGGTGCGCATTTTGGGGAGCGCCCCCAGAACCGGAATGCCCGTGTAGTGCTCTATGGTCTGCCGGAGCATGGCGCGGTGCCTGTCATTGGCCGTGCGGTTGAGGATGACCCCGGCGATGTGTATGTCCGGTTCGAATCCGGCAATGCCGGAGACAATGGCGGCGGCGGTGCGCGTCATTTTGGTGCAGTCCATGGCGAGGACCACGGGGGTGCGGAGGATGCGCGCAAGCTCTGCCGTGGAGCAGGAGCCGGAGAGGTCCTTGCCGTCGAACAGGCCCCGGTTGCCTTCGATGAGCGCACCGGCATACGGCTCCACAGAGGTGCGGAACAGGGCGCGCAGCATGTCCTGCGGGAGCAGGTAGGGGTCCAGATTGGTGGCGGGGCAGCGGGCGGCAAGACCGAGCCACTTGGCATCTATGTAATCCGGTCCCTTTTTGAAGGGCTTTACGGCAAGGCCTTTGCGGATCCATGCGCGGGTGGTGCCGAGGCTGGTGATGGTCTTGCCGGTGCCGCCGTTCAGACCGGCGATGATAAGGCGGGGACGGAACATGGAGGTTCTCCCGTAGGTGGGCGGATGGGGCCGGGCCATAAAGTGAAAGAGCGTATGGACGGTGTCCATACGCTTTTCTTAACGCGAGACCAAGACGGAAAGACTACTCTTCGTGCTCAGCAGCGGCCTGCTTGCCTGCACCCTTGAGTCCGTACATGGTGGTGGAACCGGAGGACCAGTATTCCATGACTTCAGTCTTCACGAGTTCGGAAAGAATCTTCTTTACTTCGCGGGGCTTGAGGTCGGGGAACAGCGGAAGGAAGTCGTTGAAATAGAACTTGGACTTGCTTCCGGCCTTGGACTGGAGGAAATCTACAATAATCTTCTGTGCGTCTTCCATGGGAAGCCCCTTTAGCGTTTAAGCGGGCGGGGAATATCCCCGCCCGACAATGATTGCTCAGGCTCTGCTTAGAACTTGAACTGGGTCGACTGACGCCAGGTGTAGTAAGCAGGATCGCGGAAGTCGTCGATGAGGTGGTGGGTGAACTCAAGGCCGGTCAGTTCGAAGAACTTTTCCCAGCCGATGCGGTCGGCCCATTCGCCCAGACGCTCGTACTTCCGTGCGTTGGCGGCGTACACTTCGATGATGTGCTTGATCTTCTCGGTGAGGGAAGGCCAGCGGGGCATCTCGTTGGGGATGTAAGCCACAACAACCTTGGAGAACATGGGCTGGCTGATACGGTTGGAAACCTTACCGCCGACCATGATGAGAAGTCCGTCGCCTTCACCATCGGAGATGGGCAGGGCGGGGCACATGGTGTAGCAGTTACCGCAGTACATGCAGCGTTCGTTCTTGATAGCGATGGAGTTGACCTTCTTGTCGCCGATTTCGACCTTGGTGGGACGAACTGCGGCGGTGGGGCAGGAGGCAACGGCCAGCGGGATTTCGCACAGCTGGTCAGTCCACTCGTGGTCGATCATCGGGGGCTTGCGGTGGATACCCACAACGCCGATGTCGGAGCAATGCACGGCGCCGCACATGTTCAGGCAGCAGGCCAGTGCGATGCGCACGGGGGCGGGCATACGCATGTTCTGGAAGTCATCGAACACGGTGTCCATGATCGCCTTAACCGGGCCGGAGGCGTCGGTAGCGGGGGTGTGGCAGTGAACCCAACCCTGGGTGTGAACGATGTTGGAGATGCCGGCACCGGTTCCGCCGATGGGGAACTTGTTGGAGCCGCCGGCGAACTTGCGGGAAGCAAGGTCAGCCTTCAGGCCTGCCAGCTTGGATTCGTCGTCCACCATGAATTCCACGTTGTTACGCGTGGTGAAGCGCAGGTGGCCGCCGCAGTGCTTGTCTGCGATTTCGCAGATTTCGCGGATGTGGGTGACGGACATCAGACGGGCTGCGCCGACACGGACGGTGAACACCTTGTCGCCGGATTCGGCCACGTGGACCAGTACGCCGGGCTCAAGGATTTCGTGGTATGCCCACTTACCCTTGTTCTTGGCGATGACGGGCGGCAGGAAGTCGTTGTAATCACGGGGGCCGATGTCAGTAATACGGCCTTCCATGGGTTTCGCGGGATTGTATCCGGAAGAGATGAATGCCATTGTTTAGTACTCCTCTCTTGACTAGCGCAGGTGGCGCTTGCGGTATTCGGTGATGTCGCGGTCCCAACCTCCGGGTACTTCTTCTTCCTTGAAGAAGATGTAGGGATTGTGGCGGGGTTCCATGACGTGGCGGGGGTCAGCGGGCTGGCCCGTAACTTCAAGCAGCTTCTGCAGGGAGAGACGCTTCATGGTCTCACCGAGGCGCTCGCGGTTCTTGCCTTCTTCCATCCACCAGTCCCAGATGTTCTCAACAACTTCCTTGATTTCATCGAAGGGAGACTGTGCTTCCACGAAGGGAACCACGAGAGAGGACATCTGAGCGCCGTCGAGAATGGGAGCCTTTGCACCGCAGAGGATGGAGGCGCCGCGTTCATCGCCGATGCGCAGGGCGCGGGGCATGGTGTTGATGCAGTGCATGCAGCGCACGCATTCCTTGCGGTCGATGGTGAGCTTTGCGCCGTCCCAAGTAATGGCTTCGGAGGGGCACAGCTCCACAACTTCCTTGACGAGGTCGAACTTGCCCCAGTCGCGGCCGGAGTGGGCGCCTGCGTTGGGCTTGAATTCGCCGGCAACATACGCCTTAACGGCGGCCTGGTCGATCTTGATGCTGTCCTTCCAGGTGCCGATGACGGAGAAGTCGGAACGTGCGATGGCGGCAACGCAGCCGTTGGGGCAGCCATCGAACTTGAACTTGAACTTGTAGGGGAACGCCGGACGGTGCAGTTCGTCCTGATACTCGTTGGTCATCTCGAAAGCGAGAGCCGACGTGTCGTAACAGGCGTATTCGCAACGGGTTTCGCCCAGGCAGTCTGCGGGGGTACGCAGGTTGGAACCGGAACCGCCGAGGTCGGTGTTCAGGTTGTGGGTCACTTCCCAGAAGATTTCTTCCAGCTGGGGAGTGGTGGTGCCGAGCAGAACGATGTCGCCGGTGGAACCGTGCATGTTGGTGAGGCCGGAACCGCGCAGGTCCCAGATATCACACAGGGCACGCAGGTACTCGGAGGTGTAGTACTTGCCCGAGGGCTGGTTCAGGCGGACGGTGTGGAAGTGCGCCACGCCGGGGAACTTTTCGGGCTGGTCACAGTAACGGCCGATAACGCCGCCGCCGTAACCGAAAACGCCCACGATGCCGCCGTGCTTCCAGTGGGTTTCACCGTCGTTGTAAGAAAGCTCGAGAACGCCCAGAAGGTCTTCGGGGCAGTCCACGGGAATCTGGTAGTCAAGACCCTTGGGGTTCTTGGCACGAGATTCGGCTTCCTGCTTGATGTCGGACACGAAGCTGGGCCACGGCCCGGATTCGAGCTGGTCCAACTTGGGAGTCGCATGTTTCGCCATTGCCTTACCTCCACAAATGGTATGGTTTAAGTTCAAAACCAGACAGTCCACGCACGCCCATTGGCGATTCTGGTCGGGCTGCGTGGTCGTGCGTACGTGTGCAGGAACCGGTCTTGTAACCTGCACCGAGGTCACGTGATTTTTTGGACAAAGTACTCCCTTGCTATTGGGAAGTACCCGTTTTGTCAAGCCCAAATCCCTTTTTACATCGGTTGATCGCGCATATTATAATTGAAGTTTGCAGCCTGACTCCGGCAGTTTTCAGGGCTTGTCCGCGCCGTGTTCCGGCTGACATCGGCACAGGCAACATCTGCAGTCCGGGGGCTGAGAGGCATTGTGCCCGGATGTTGTCCGCTCCGGTTTTGCCGGTGGTGTTGCGCCGCACTCTGCGGAGTGCATAGGCGGGTTGGCATTTCTGCGTGCTCCGTCCCTGCGCGCGGTGTTGCAAAGGGAGCGAATGCCCTTGACCTTGGCCTGAAAAGAGGCCACATCCGTCCCAGAAAACGGAGGTTCGGCATGAAGGATAATCTGGGACTCTACTACTATCCCGACCCGGCGGACAAGAAAACCCGCGTGTATGTGTGCATGGAGGCCGACGAAGTGCACTTTCGCGTGTGGCGGGACGATCATCCGCAGGTGTGGGACCGGCACGGGTGGGTGCCCTATTCCGCCATCGAGCAGGCCGCCGGACTGTACAAGGAGATGGGGCGGGCGTCTGACCCCATGCGTCTGTACGACATAGGTGTTGCCAAGGTGTTGCTGCGGGAAGGGTAGCGCGCCGTTGTTTATGTTATTTCCGGGCAGCCTGCGCAGGCTGCCCTTTCTTTTTTTGGTGGGTGCCGCAAGATAGGGGACAGATATTGCGGACAGCATGGACAGGGCCGTGGTGAGGTTTTATGCTGTATGGAAATCACCGTGCGTCTGGTGAGACCCTGTGAGATTTGGTGAAATTTGGTGAAATTTGGCGAAATCTGGTGGAGTCATGGTCGGGCCTGGTGTCCGCCGGAGGAGGTGCCATGCATGAGGTGAGTCTGGGGCAGACCATTCGCGATTATCTGACCGGGGAGCATATTGACAAAACCACCTACGAGGACCTGCGGCAGGCGCTGGCGCAGATGCTTGTGGAGGAGCGGGGGTATCCTTCTGCGGCACTGCGCTCCAAGGTTGCCGTGCGGTTTCCCGTGGTTGCAGCATCATCAGGTGAAGCCGAGGAATACTGCCGCACCGTGGATGTGGCGGCCTATGCCGACGACGGTACCCCTCTGCTCATCCTGCTGTTCTGTCCCGGGCAGGTGAATACCTACCGGCGTGAAAGCCTTGCCGCAGCGCGGCTTTTTCCCGGCGGTCCCGTGCCGCTGGCACTGGTGACGGACACACGGGAAGCCATTCTTGTGGGAGTGCAGGAGGATGTGGTGCTGGGCGAGGGGATGCGGGCGGTTCCTTCATGGAACGAACTTGCCGCGCTGGTTGCGGCGCACCCCGTGCACCCGCTTTCTCCTGAGCGGGAGGAGGGCGAGCGGCGGATTTTGCACACCTACAGCGAGTTCATTAAGACCTGCTGCGATGCCTCGGTATGCATGCTGTAGTTGCTGCCAGTTGTTTGATTTTGCTGAATAAATGCTGGAATGGGGCTATTTTGCGTTTTTGCAAAAAGCGTGTATAACCCTTTTTTCCAACGAGGAGAAGCATGTCCAGACGCTGGATTGAAGCCAACAGGAACGAGTTTACACGTGACGTCATGCGGGATTTCTGCATGGCGACCAAGGTGCTGGAAGAGCAGTTTGCCCGGTTTGAAGAAACCGGGGCGGTGAGCTTTGCCACCATGAGCGACCTTTTGGGCACCATGATGAACAAGGGGCTTCTGTGGCGTCTCAAGGACACGGCACATCATCTTTTCCGCACCGGGCAGGACGACCACGTGACGGCAAAGATGCTGGACTGGGCGCTTGGCTATATATTTCATGAGTGCATAAAGCTGAAGGAAGACGCCTACCAGCAACAGCACTATGCCCCCATTTTGCGTACCCTGCAGCAGCACGAAGGCTACGCAGAAGTGCGCGGGCTGGGCGACCCGCTTTCTGAGGTGCTTACCCAGACGCGGCAGAGCATTGAGCGGGAAGTGCGGCGGATAGAATTTATTCTTGAGCAATGCCGGGAGCTTATATGTATCTATTATGCCCGGCATGGCGGAAACAGATTGCTGGCGCGCCTGCTGTTTGACCGCAACGAACTGGTGCGTGCCGTGTTCGGCCCCCGGTATGAGGCGCTGATTTCAAGCGTGTATGAGGATGTTCCCGAGCGTATGTACATTCTGGCCGCCGAAGGCCTGATGGAGTGCGGCCGCCCGGAAGAGGCGCACCGTGCTGCCACCGAGGGCGTGCGGCTTAATCCTGCATGCACGCGGGCCAAACGGTGCCTTGCCGACGCCGAGGCCATGCTCCTGACCAATTCCCCAAGGAGGGTACAGAATATATGAGTCTGCTGCATTTGAACCGGGCCACATCCAAGCACATTCTGGATAACCCCGAAAAGGCGGAATTGTACCGCGAGCTGTTTCCGTACACCAAGGTGAGCCGTATCGCCTTTGACGATATTTTTCTTATGCCCCGGCCTGCGGACCCCATGTTCATAACGGATACCACCTTCCGTGACGGGCAGCAGGCCCGGCCGCCCTACACGGTGAAGCAGATTGAGACCATTTTTGAGCTTATGCATAAGCTGGGCGGCATGAGCGGGCTTATTCGCGCTTCGGAATTCTTTATGTATTCCGACAAAGACCGCCGCGCCATAGAGGCGTGCCGTGCCAAGGGATACAAGTATCCGGAGATAACAGGCTGGATACGCGCCCATAAGGACGACCTGAAGATCGCCAAGGACATGGAGTTCCGCGAAGTGGGCATGCTCACCTCGGTTTCGGACTACCATCTGTATCTCAAGCTGGGGCTGGACCGCGAACGGGCCATGCGCAGTTATCTGGATGTGGTGGAACAGGCGCTGGAGTGGGGCATATCGCCGCGCTGCCATTTTGAGGATATTACCCGCGCCGACATACATGGTTTTTGCCTGCCCTTTGCCGAGCGGCTCATGGAGCTTTCCAAGGAGAGCGGGTTGCCCATCAAGATTCGCCTGTGCGACACCATGGGCTACGGGGTGCCGTATCCGGGTGCGACGCTGCCGCGCTCCGTTCCCCGCATTGTGCGGGCGTTTACGGACGAGGCGGGGGTTCCCGGGCAGTGGCTGGAATGGCACGGGCACAACGACTTTCATAAAACGCTGGTGAACGGCGTTACCGCGTGGCTCTACGGCTGTGCGGGGGTGAACGGAACCCTGCTGGGCTTTGGCGAGCGCACCGGCAACACGCCCATTGAGGCGCTGATTATTGAGTACATATCCCTGACGGGAGAAGATGACGCCGCCAACACGCAGATGATTGCCGCTGTTTCCGAGTATTTTGAAACAGAGCTTTCATACAACATTCCGGACAACTATCCCTTTGTGGGCAAGGACTTTAACGCCACCAGCGCGGGCATACATGTGGACGGGCTGGCCAAGAACGAGGAAATATACAATATCTTCGATACCCGGAAGATTCTGAACCGCTCCGTGCCCATTATCATTACCGACAAGTCGGGCCGGGCAGGGGTGGCCTACTGGATTAACCAGTACCTCAAGGTGCCTGAGGAAAAGCAGGTTTCCAAGAAGCATCCCGCCGTGGGCAAGATTTACGACCGCATTATGCATGCCTACGAACAGGGGCGTAACACCTCGTTCTCCAATAAGGAAATGATCAAGCTGGTCAAGCGGTACATGCCGGAGCTCTTTGCTTCTGACTTCGACCATTTGAAGGCGGTGGCAAACGACCTTGCCGCGCACCTTATCGTGCGGCTTTCCGAGGAGTGCGAAATCCGTCTGGGCAAGGAAAACCAGCTTTGCCTGAAGGAATTTGCGCAGGAATACCCCTTCATCCAGTACCTGTACCTTACGGACAACAAGGGCAGGCTTATCGCGGCGGAAATTACGGACGAGACAAACAAGCACAAGTATGCCGACCTTGCGCCGGGGTATGACTTCTCCAACCGTTCGTGGTTCATCCAGCCCATGCGTACCGGGCAGCTGCATATTACGGACATGTATTCCTCTTATTTTACCGGCAAGCTCATCCTTACGGTTTCCGCCGCCGTGACGGATGAGAATGACAACATAACCGGCGTGATAGGGGCGGATATTCAGCTTGAACAGCTGCTTAAGCGGCAGGGCGAGCTGGATGACGAACTGCATCCCGGCGAGCTGTATTAACGGCAGCCATACTGGAACCATTGCGGCCTTCCGCCCTGTGTGCTTTGCGGCAACGGGACGGGGGGCCGCTTTTCACAAGCGGAGTCCGGGAGTTGGCCGCGTGTGGGCGGTGCAGCCAAGGTGAGGGAGAGTATGCCGGAAGGCGGAGGCCCTTGCCCCGGAGAAGAAGCGTTAACCAACGAAAACAAGGGAGTGCCGAACCATGAACAGAAGACTGGTATCCGTCTTTATTATCTTTTTTATGACGCTGGGCGCGTTTGCGCTTATGCATGACACGGCGGACGCCCGCAAGATGGGCGGCGGCAAGTCGTTTGGCAGCAAGCCCAGCTACCAGCGCAGCACGCAGCAGCCGGCGCAGAGCCCGACCTCGCCTGCGCGGACGCAGAACACCAATGAGCAGGCACGGCAGGGCCAGCAGGCGCAGCAGGGTGCCGCGGCACCGCCCATGGGAGCCAGAAGCGGGTTTGGCGGTATGCTGGGCGGCATGCTTATGGGCGGACTTATAGGTTCCATGCTGTTCGGCGGCGGAGCCGGGTTAGGCGGTCCGGGGATGCTGGATATGCTGCTTATAGGCGGCGGCCTGTTCCTGTTGTTCCGCTTTCTGCGTGCGCGGCGCATGGCTGCCGAAGGTGCAGGACCGCAGGCGGGCGGCGCGCAGACGCATGAGCGGGCTGCCAATGCATGGGGCAACCTTTCCACGGCGTCGGAACCGGCTTACGGTCCCGATCTGCCTGCCGGGTTTGATCCCGATGAGTTTTTGCAGGGAGCCAAGGCTATCTATGTGCGTCTGCAATCCTCATGGGACAAGCGCGACATTGACGATATCCGCCAGTTTACCTCGGACGAGGTGTATGAAGAAATAGCGCGGCAGGCCACGGAAGATCCCACTCCCGGCAAGACCGAACTGCTGCTCATTACCCCGCAGCTTATCGAAGCGCGCGAGGTGGGGCAGCAGATTATTGCCACTGTGCTGTATGACGTTATGCTGCGGGAAGATGGTGACACGCACTCCAGACAGGACCGCGAACTGTGGCACTTCAGCCGCGACCGCGACCGCCCCGAAGATTTTTGGGTGCTGGAAGGCATACAGCAGATAGAGCGCTGATACGTTTGCCCCGTGTGACAGGTCTGGCTGACCGTATAGGGCAGGGACAGGGCACAACGGGCATTTTTGCGGCAGGCACGGAAGGCGGGTTTTGGCCTTTCCGTGCCTGCACGTGAAGCTTGCGGCATTGGACTCTAGAGTATATATTGAGGAAATTAAGAAGATACATATACAACGGAGGACCCATGCATAGAAAATGCCTGCCGTTCCTTCTGCTCGCAACGCTCCTGATGGCGGTGGCGCTTTCCGCCGGTTGCGCGAAGAAGAAGATATCTCCGCCGGAGACCATACACAGGCCCACTCCCCCGGCGGTGACGCAGCCGGGGCAGCCCGAGCCGCTTCAGCCCCCTTCGCGCTGGCAGAAGCCGCGGACCTATACCATAAACGGCAAGACCTACACCACCATGTCCTCAGCCGCAGGATTTGTGGAAGATGGCGTGGCCTCTTGGTACGGCAAGGATTTTCACGGGCGCAAGACCGCCAACGGCGAAGTGTACGATATGTACGGCATGACTGCCGCGCACAAGCTGCTGCCCTTTAACACGCCGGTGCGGGTGACCAACCTAGAGAACGGCCGGTCTACCATTCTGCGCGTGAATGACCGCGGGCCGTTTATCAAGGACCGCATCATAGACCTGACCTACACGGCGGCGCAGGAAATAGGCATGGCGGAAACGGGCACGGCACGCGTGCGGGTGGAGGCGCTGGACAACTTTAACGACACGTCGAACACCTTTGCGGAAGCCAATATTGCGGATGAACCCGCAGCCCGGTCGTCTTCTTTTTCCCTGACCACGCAGGCGGTGGCTGCGCAGCCGCGACCTGCCGCACGGCCGGAGAGTTTTTTGCCCGAGGGACGCTATTTTGTGCAGATAGGGGCCTTTGGCAAGAAGGAAAACGCGGAAAATCTGGTGCGTACCATGCAGCAGAGCAACAAGCCCAGCCGTATGGTGTATGATGAGAACAGCGGTATGTGGCGCGTGCAGGTGGGACCGTTTGCCCGTGTGGACGTGGCGGAGAACACCAGAAATGAACTGGTGTATGTGAACGACAAGAGTTTTATTTTTGCGGATTAGCCCCAGCGGCTGAACGGAAAACGGGAAATAGAAGGGCCGGGAGCGGATTGCTTCCGGCCTTTTTTGTTTGTGCGGCTATGGGGCCTGGTGCGGTTTGGCCATGGCGAGGGGCTGCACGATGGCGTTGAACCGTTCTTCCGTGAGATAGCCCAGCGCAAGGCAGGCGGCCTTGAGCGTGGTTCCCTGAGTGTGGGCTGTGTGCGCCACCTGTGCGGCCTTGTCGTAGCCTATCTCCGGCGTGAGTGCCGTGACCAGCATGAGCGAGGCCTCCACATGGCGGGCGATGGCTGCCTCGTCTGCCTTAAGCCCTTTTACCGCGTGGTCGGTGAAGGAGCGGCAGGCGTCTGCCAGCAGGTTCATGGAGGTGAGCAGGTTGTGTATCATGAGCGGTTTGAAGACATTAAGCTCAAAATGGCCCTGTGCGCCCGCCATGGCCACGGCGGTATCCAGCCCCACGACCTGCGTGGCAACCATGGTCAGGGCTTCGCACTGGGTGGGGTTTACCTTGCCGGGCATGATGGAGGACCCCGGCTCGTTGGCGGGGAGTTCCAGTTCGCCGATGCCGCTGCGCGGACCGGAGGCCAGCCACCGGATGTCGTTGGCTATTTTCATGAGGGAACCGGCAAGTGTGCGCAGGGTGCCGGAGGTCATGACAACAGCATCGTGGGCGGAAAGCGCGGCGAAGTAGTTGGGGGCGGGTACAAAGGGCAGGCCTGTTTCTTCGGCGATGTCTGCTATGGCGGCGGGGGCGAATTCCGGATGGGTGTGCAGCCCAGTGCCCACGGCCGTGCCGCCCAGCGCGAGCCGCATGAGGTGGGGCAGGGCGGCTTCCATGCGTTCCAGATTTTCATCAAGCAGGGCCACATAGCCTGAAAATTCCTGCCCCAGCGTCATGGGCACGGCGTCCTGCAGATGGGTGCGTCCTATCTTGACGATATGGTCCCAGCGGGCGGCCTTGTCCTGCAGGGCGAGGCGCAGATAGCGCACGGCAGGAATGAGGGTGCGCGTGAGGGTGAGGGCGGCGGCGATGTGCATGGCGGCGGGGAAGGTATCGTTGGACGACTGAGACATGTTCACGTGGTCGTTCGGGTGTACGGGGTGCTTGCTGCCCGGCGTGCCGCCCGCCATTTCTATGGCACGGTTGGCGATGACCTCGTTCACGTTCATGTTTGTCTGGGTGCCGCTGCCTGTCTGCCAGACATGCAGCGGAAAGTGATCGGAAAGTTTGCCCTGCGCGACCTCGCGGGCGGCGGCGATGATGAGGTCTGCCTTGTCTGGAGCGAGTTTGCCCAGCGCTTTGTTGGCCCGGGCGGCGGCTGTTTTCAGCAGACCGAAGGCGAGAATGACCTCATGCGGCATGCGATCGCTGCCGATGGCGAAGTAGTGCAGCGAGCGCTGGGTCTGCGCACCCCAGTAGCGGTCTGCCGGAACCTGTACCGGTCCCATGCTGTCGGTTTCTGTACGTGTGACGGGGGTAAGGTTCATGGGCTCTCCTCGTTTCTGCTGTGCCTGCGGGCGGAACTGATTGGACGTGGGCTCCTTCTATTGTCTATAGTGGGGCGGGGCATGTGTCCAGCATGCCTCGTCCGCGGCGGGGGCAGAGTCGGCCCATACCGCCTGTACCACGGACAGGATGGCCTGCATAAGCGGTTCGTCGCTGCGTGCGGTCTTGCAGGCAAAGGTGAGGGGGATATCCATTTCCGCGCCGCGCCAGACGGCCACATGGCCCAGCCTTTCCAGTTCTTCCGCTTCGCAGCGGCGCAGCACGCTCAGGCCTTCGCCCGCGATGACCAGAGCGCGCAGGATATCTTCGTGATCGGTTTCCACCACGCGCCTGAGGGTGAGGCCCTGTGCCGCGAAATGGCTGTTCAGAAGGCTGTGGAACGGGCACGCCGGGGGCACCCATACCCACGGCATTTCCGCGATGCCGCGCATGTCTGCCCCGTCGATCCTGGTGCGCCATCTGGCTGGTGCCACGATGCTTAACGGAACGCGCGCAAGCTCATGGCCCGTGAGGGCGGGGTTGGCGCCGGTGGTGCCGTAGACGAACCCGCCATCCATGGTGCCCTTTGCCACGGCATCGAGCACCTCGAAGGTCATGGCCTGCACGAGGTTGAGTTCCACCTCCGGGTGGTGCTGCCGCATGCGGGTGGAGAGCAGGGCCACGCGCAGGAAGGCAGGGTCGGTATTAAAGCCTATCTTCAGGGTGCCGTGCAGGCTGCCGCCCAGCGTGCGTGCCTCGCTGAGCAGGGCATTGGCGGAATCGAGAATGCTGCGGGCGCGTATGAGCAGCCGCTGGCCTTCCGGAGTGAGCGTCATGCCCTTGGCCGTGCGCAGGAAGAGGGGGACGCCGAGTTCCTCTTCCAGCGCGCGCAGATGCCCGCTGACGGCGGACTGGCTGAGGAAGAGGCGCTCTGCCGCGCGGGTCATGTTTTCTTCTTCGGCAATGGCCACGAAGGACCGTAGCTGGTGCAGTTCCATGTGTTGTGTTCTCCCCTGCGCCGTGTGGATACACAGGATGTAGCGCGGATGGGGCCGGGAAGCCAATCGCAAAAACAGAACACACCCATGGGGAATATCCATTGGCAGGTGAAACGGGAGGGGTGCTACGGGAAGTGAATACCGGCACGGCGGCGCGCATGATGACGTTGCCCGATGGCCGGTGGTGCCGGGGAGGTGCCGTATGCTCCGTGTTTACGTTTCGTTATGCCGTGTTCTGTGCGCGTTGTTCTGCTTTATGTGTCAGCCGGAGGATACCCGCACAGGCGAAATGGGGATGAGGCCGGATGTGCACCCGATGCTGTCCGGCCGGGCTGCCGGGCTGGCGTGGCGCATGAAGGGCGTGCTGTGGTTCTGCATTGCCATGGCTGCGGGGTTTGCCCTTGGTCTGCCGGGGTAGGCACAGGCGGCTCTAAGCGTCTGCCATGTGCCGCCTGTTTACAAAGCGGAGAAAAGGGAGGATGAGAAATGGCTTCACCTTTTGCCGACAGGAAATGCCATGTTCTCTCTTCACGCAGCCGTTCCCCTGATGAAGCTGGCAGCGGTTTTTCTCGCCATGCTTGCCGGTATCCGCCTGCGGCTGGGCCTTATTCTCTCCATCTCGCTGGGCAGCCTGTGCTTGCGCTGCTGTTCGGGTTGCCCGTGGCGCAATGGCCTGCAACGGCGGGGCTTGCGCTGGTGCATCCGCAGACGGTTTTTCTGGCCCTTATTGTGGCCCTTATTCTGGTGTTCAGCGATCTGCTGGGGAAAACCGGGCAGGCGACACGGCTTATGGACAGCCTGACCGGATACCTGACCCGCCCGCGCCTGCGACTGGTCTTTTTTCCCGTGCTCATCGGGCTTTTGCCCATGCCGGGAGGGGCAGTGTTTTCTGCGCCCATGCTGGGCAGCGTTTCGGAGAAGCTGGACGTGCCCCCGACGGACAGGGCCTTGCTGAACTACTGGTTCCGGCATGTCTGGGAGACGTGGTGGCCGTTGTATCCGGGCATTATCCTTGCCGCTTCCATCTGTAATATTTCCATTGGCCGTATTGCCCTGTACGGGCTGCCCGGCATGGCGGTGATGCTGGCACTGGGCTGGTTCTTTATGCTGCGCCCCGCCGTGCTGCCCCTTGCGGAAACCGTTCTGCCCGTAGCCGTGGCGGCGGATGAAGGCGGGGTTTCCACCCCTGCCGCGCATGCACGGAACTGGCGCGAGGTGCTGCGGCTGGGACTGCCGCTGCTGGTAGCCATAGCGGGCGCGGTGCTCATGGAGGTGGGCATTGCCCTGTGGGCTCCGCAGGTGCCGTTTGAACTGGGGGTGACGGGGGCGCTGCTGGCAGCCATAGGGGTGGCCATGGTGCAGAATCCGGGCAGTGCCCCGCTGGCGTGGCAATCGCTTGTGCGCGGACATTTGTGGGAGATGCTGGGGGTGGTGTTTGCCATTTTCATCTTCAAGGATGTGCTGGCGGCGGCAGGGGTGGTGGAAGAAATCTCGCGGCTGGCGGGCGGGGCAACGGCACTGATGGTGGCTGCCGTGCTGCTGCCCTTTCTGGTGGGCATGGTTTCGGGCATTACCCTTGCCTATGTGGGGGCTACCTTTCCGCTGCTGACGGGGGTGCTGGCCCAGACGGGGATGCAGGAGCACCAGATGGCCTATGTGATGCTGGCCATCTTTTCCGGCTTTACGGGCATTATGTGCACGCCGCTGCATATTTGCTTTGTGCTCACCTGCCGCTATTTTCATGTGGATATCGTGCCGGTGTGGCGGCGGCTGGTGGTGCCCTGCCTGCTGCTTCTGGGCTGCGGCGTGGGGTATTTCTTCCTCCTGTCTTAGAGCACGGCTGTTGCAGTAGGGCATGTTCCGTCAACAACCGGTCACGTATGGCAGGTAGGTATTGTGCGAAGACTGCGCGCTCCTGCGTTGCCGGAGGGGTTGGCGGGGAGCGCACCAGTGTGGACGGACATACCGAGGAGAATGCAATGCAGCGGGCAGGAACCCCCATACGCGGTGTCCTTTTTGACAAGGACGGAACCCTTTTTGATTTTCATGAAACGTGGCGGCCCATTATGCACAAGGCGGCGCTCTTTGCCGCTGCAGGGGACGCGCATCTTGCCGCCGAGATGCTGCATGTTGGGGGATATGATGCGGCGAGCGGGCGTTTTTTGCCCGATTCCGTCATCGCGGCAGGGCATGCGGGGGAACTGGCGGAACTCTGGTTGCGGCATGGTGCATCGGTTCCGCTGGCGGAACTGAGGAACGGGCTGGACACCCTTTTCAGGCGTGAGGCGGAAACAAGCTCCGCGCCTGTGCCGGGACTGCGAGACCTTTTTCGTGATCTTTCTCTCTCCGGGCTTGTTCTGGGCATTGCCACCAACGACAGTCTTGCTGGGGCGCAATCCGCCGCACGGCAGTTCGGACTGGAGCGGTATGTCTCGTTTGTTGCCGGGTATGACAGCGGCTTTGGCGCAAAGCCGGGGCCGGGAATGGCTCTGGCCTTTTGCGATGTTGCGGGGCTTGCCCCTTCTGCCGTGGCGGTGGTGGGCGACAGTGCCCACGATATGGCCATGGGGCGCGCAGCCGGGGCAGGGCTGTGCATAGGCGTGCTGACCGGGGCGGGAACGCGGGAGACGCTGGGCAGGTATGCCGACATGGTGATGGACGATATTTCCGGCCTTGCGGAGCAGTTCATTTTTTGAACGCCCCTGTCCTGACAGGAGACAGTTGCCGGGTTTTTCAGAAAGGGTATCGGGCCGATGGTCCGATACCCTTTTGCTTTTGGTGCGGGAACGGGTGTGCGGGTTCCGCTAGCGGATAAGCGAGATGTGGCGGAAGCCTGCGGCATTCAGCACAAGCCGGGCAACGGCAAGGGCGAGCATGACCACCGCCATGATGCAGACGGAAAAGGCTGCGGCCTGATTGACGGCTCCCCGGTCTTCCAGCAGCAGGACAGATACCGCCGCCACCTGCGTGGACGGGGTGATGAGGAAGATGACCGCCGACAAGGTGACCATGCTGCGCATGAAAAAGAACACGGCAACCCCGACAAGGGTGGGCCACATGAGGGGGAGCGTGACCTTGCGCATGGTGCGCAGGAAGGTTGCTCCGAGCGAGGAGGATGCCTCGTCGAAAGAAGGGCTTATCTGTTTCATGCTGGTGGAGGCGATGAGGAAGCCCTGTGCATGGTAGTAGTAGACGTTGCAGATGGCGATGAGCACCAGCGTGCCATAGAGGGGATAGATCGGGTTATCCGGTGAGTTGAAGGCAAGGATGTATCCCAGCCCCAGCACCATGCCGGGGATGGCGGCGGGAACGATGCACAGGAAGTAGAGGGGGGAGTCCAGAATGGTGCGGAATTTTTCCGTGACGTACGCTGCCAGCCCGGTCACGGTGACACCGATAAGCGCGGCCATGAGACCTGTGTATATGCTGTTCCAGAGAGGCTGAATGCCGTTTTGTACGTCAAAACCGTAATGCAGCAGGGTCAGCTCCATGCGGTAGGGCCACAGCCTGGTGAAGCTGGCAAAGACGACAATGCCCACCACGGCGAGAATGGCAGCGCACAGAAGCAGGGCATAGAGGGTGAACAGGCTGTCGCGCACGGCGTGGGGCCGTATGCTGAGCGGCTGCGACCCTTCCGATATCTGCGCGTAGCTGCGGCGGTTGAACCACTTTTCCACGCCCACGGCGATAGCCACCGGGATAAGCAGCACCATACCGATGACGGCACCGAGTTCGAAGTTGGCCTGCCCGATGACCTGATTATACACCTCTGTGGCGAGCACGCTGTAGTCGCCGCCCACGACCATGGGGTTGCCGAAGTCCGTTATCACCAGCGTGAAGACGACAAAGCATGTGGCCACAAGAGCGAAACGGTTGGAAGGAAGCGTGACGGTGAGAAAGGTGCGCAGGGGGCTTGCCCCCAGAATGCGCGAAGATTCGTAGAGGCGGTTATCCGCCTGCGAAAGCGAGGCGGAAAGGATGAGAAAGGCGTAGGGGAACACATAGAGCACGCTGGAGATGACAATGCCCCAATACCCGTAGATGGATATTTCTGTGCCCAGCATGCGGTTTATGAGTCCGTTGCGCCCCAGCATGAGCACCAGACCCTGAGCCTGCACCAGTGAGGGCGCGAACAGCGGCATAAGCGCGATGAGGCGGAACAGATTGCGGCATGGCAGGCAGGTGCGCTGCACGGCAAAGGCAAAGCCGTAGGAGAGCACAACGGCAATGGCCGTTGTGACGGAGGTGACGGCAAAGCTGTTGCCGAGCAGGCGTCTGAAACGGTCTGTGCTGAGGGTGGCGGCGTAGTTTTGGAGTCCGAAGCCTTCCGGCGTGTGGAAGCTGAAGCCGAGAATGCTTATGAGCGGATAGAGCACAAAGATGAGCAGGGGAAGTGCTATGATGGCCGCGACAAGAACCTTCAGCAGCGGTTCGTAATTGATGGAGAGCGTACGCGCCGGTTCCGTCATTGCCATTCCAGAACGTGAACGGATTCCGGCGCAAAGGTGACGGCCTGCGGCATGCCTGCGTGCAGACCTTCATGGACTCCCTGCAGTTCTGCAACGATGCACATCCCGTCTGCATCGGTTGCCGGGGCGGTCATGCCGTGGACCTGCCCGACGGCTCCGATGTGCCTGTCATGCTCTGCGGGCAGCCTGAGGCTCACCCGTGTCAGGTTGCCCAGATGGACAACCCTGTCCACCACAGCGGCAAGGTGCGGTGCACCGTTGCGGGGGGCAAGGCGGACATCTTCAGGACGTATGCCCACCAGAAGGGGCTGCTTTGCGGCGGGTTCTGCCGCACTGCCTGCCGGGGTTCCGCTGAGCATTGCGGACAGGCCGATGTTGGCGGGCATGATGTTCATTTGTCCTATGAATTCTGCGACAAAGCGGTTCTGCGGTTTGCGGTACAACTCCATGGGGCTGCCCTTTTGCATGACCTTGCCGTTCTGCATGACAACCACGCTGTCCGCCATGGTGAGTGCTTCTTCCTGATCATGCGTGACCATAATGGTGGTAATGCCCAACCGCTGCTGAAGCGACCGTATTTCTCCCCGCAATTCTTCACGGACCTTTGCATCGAGGGCGGAAAGAGGTTCGTCCAGAAGCAGGGCGGAGGGATTAGGGGCAAGTGCCCGGGCCAAGGCAATGCGCTGCTGCTGACCGCCTGAAAGCTGGTGAGGATATTTGGCGGCGTGATCACGCAGCTGTATCAGTTCCAGCATTTCGCCAACCCGTAAAGCGGTATCCTTTTTGGTCCATTTGCGGCATTCCAGCCCGTAGGCAATATTGGCCGCTACGGTCAGATTGGGGAACAGGGAGTACGACTGGAACACCACGCCGAAGTTGCGGTTGCGCGCGGGCACCGGGGAAAGGTCGTTGCCGTCGAGGCGCAGGGAGCCGCTGTCGTGTGATTCCAGTCCGGCGATGACACGCAGCAGGGTGGTTTTTCCGCATCCGGAAGGCCCGAGAAAACAGACAAGGCTTCCTGTTTCTATGGAGATGGAAACATCGTCCAGCGCCTTAGTGTGGCCGAAATACTTTGTAACGTTGCTGAGTTCCAGTGACATATGGATAGTCCCCGCTGCGGATACCGCAAGGCATCAGGCTTGTCTGCATGTTTGCCCTGTGAGGATGGCGGGCAGGGTGCAACATGCAGTCCGGTGAAACACGGGAGGTGCGGCCCCGTGTTGCGGGGCCGCACAGCCTGTGAATAAAGCGAAGCTACAGGATGGCCGATGGGATGGAACGGGCTTAGCGTTCCAGCGTCTTCTGCCACTGTTGCAGAATGCGGTCGCGGTTCTGGGCTGACCACGCAAAGTCCATATCCACCATCACGGAGCCGACGTCCTTGGGCAACCCGGCGTTAATGAAGGCTTCCGGCATGGAGCCGCCGCTGACGGTGACGATTTCCTTCCACACATAGTACTCGTCCACCGCGGAGTCGCTGAGCGCCCAGTCTATGAACCGCTTGGCGGCTGCCTTGTTGCGCGAGGACTTCATGAGACCGGTTGCTTCCAGCTCGTTTCCCGCACCTTCCTTGGGAATGACCATGGTGATGGGGTAGCCTTCGTTGATGTTCTTTATGGCGCGCAGGGCAAAGGAGGCACCCACGGCAAATTCACCGGCGCTGGCAGCGTTGCAGGGGCGGGAGCCGCTCTTGATGTATTGGGCGATGTTCTTGTCCAGATCGCTCAGGTATTTCCAGCCTTTTTCTTCGCCCTTCATCTGAAGCAGAGAGGCGATTTGCAGGTAGCCGGTGCCGGAGCTGGCGGGGTTGGGCATGACCACCTCGCCCTTGAATTCGGGCTTGAGCAGGTCTTCCCACGAGGTGGGCATGGGGAGGTTTTTGCGGGCAAGCACTTCGTTATTCACGCAGAAGGCCGCCATGTATCCGGTGGTGGCAAACCAGCGGTCCTGCGCATCGCGGAAGCGGGCGGGAACGCGTTCAATGCCTTTGGGCTTGTAGGGTTCGAGCATATCGAGGATGCGGGGGTCTACCATGTTGGTAACGGCCCAGCCCCAGATGACATCATGACGGGGATTGTCGGCTTCTGCCAGCATGCGGGCGTGCAGGTCGCCGGTGGAAAGGCGCAGCAGGTTGACTTTCAGGTCCGGCAGGTCACGCTGCATGGCGGCGAGAAATGCTGCGGCTTCGTCTTCCTCGTAGGAGGTGTAGACGGTGATTTCGTTCGCCATGGCGACCGATGAGAACAGCAGCGTGGTGCAGAGCACTGCCGCAGACAGAACCGTGTGCATGAACGCGCGAAACTTCTTCATCATGACTCGATTGCTCCTTTTGTTATGAAATACCGAGGACAGGCCCTGCATGAGATGCAGATTTCCACAGTATATTCATGGAGCAGTCGCCGTAGCGTTACGCAGGCATGGCAAAACGGTTACGCTGCGCCGCAGAGGGGCGCGGGAAGGGGCAGGAGCAAACGGGGAAAGCGGGGGACACGGATGCTACGGGGCTACGGCAGCGCGGATACGCTGCATATCCACCACGCTGCCGACCAGTGAGGCGGCGCGCTCTATCTTGACCAGTTCGCGCAGTTTCTGGCTGCCCAGAATGTGTTCCATGTGCTTGGCAACGGTGTAGGTATCTGCACTGACCTGAATGACGGGGACGCCCTTCTGTTCCGAGCGGGCGCGCACCAGTTCGTTGGGCGTGATGTTGCCGGTGAGGATGAGGCAGGGGCAGTCGCCTTCCAGCGCGACCAGTTGCAGGTCTGTCCGGTCGCCGCCCACGATGGTGGCGGAGTGCTGCTGCCTGCGGAAATGGGCCATGAAGTTTTCCACCTGCATGGTGCCGATGAGAAAATCTTCGATGATGCGCTGGGAGTGGGCGTTGCCGGAGATGATTTTGCCGCCGAGCCGCCACGCCAGTTCCGATGCCTTGATGGCGTTGAGCAGCGGATCGCGCGGGATGATGCCCAGCACGTCTATGCCCTTGTCTCTCAGGTAGGGCACCAGAATTTCTTCCGCATCGCGCATGAAGTGGTCCGGCACGTCGTTGAAGAGCACGCCCAGCAGGGAATCGTTCAGTTGCTCGCGGATGGTGAGCACCGCGTCGTAGTGCAGGGTGGTGTCGTAACGGTCTACCAGCAGGGTTTGCAGCCCCAGCGCGCGGGAGACGGCAAGCCCGTCTACGCCCAGATGCTTGCCCCGGTACAGGAAGGAGCCGCTGCCGCAGACCAGCATGACATCCTTGTCGCGGGAGAGGGCGGCATACGCATCGCGCACCCGCTGCATGCAGTTGCCGCATTCGCCCAGCCGGGTGGCGCGCAGGTTGTGGGGGATGAGCACGGGGGTGAGCATGTCCGGGGCGGCTTCCAGCCCCAGCACCTCGCGGATGAGCATGGCGTCTTCATCGCCCTGCACCTCGTCCACGGTGACGGGCAGCGCGCCCACGGGCTTCATGTAGCCCACGCGCAGACCCTGCTTTTGCAGGGAGAGACCCAGAGCCAGCGTGGTGATGTTTTTGCCCGCAAAAACCCCGGTGGAGGCGATGTAGATGCCGTTCATGCCGTTCTTCCTTCTGTGCGTGCCGCGCGGCGGGTAAAGGCAAAGGGGCAGGGCTGCGCACAGCCCCGCCCCGGGAATGCAGAACCGGTCTGAAAGGGATTAGCCCTTCAGCACGTCCACGGTTGCCTGTGCGATTTCCAGTTCTTCGTTGGTGGGAATGATCAGCACCTGCACCTTGCCGCCCTTGCTGATGGAGCGGGCAACGCCGCGGCGGGTATTGTTTTCTTCCAGATCGATTTCAATGCCCAGATGTTCCATGTCTTTGCAGACCTCGGCACGCATGTATTCATCGTTCTCACCCACGCCGGCGGTGAAGACCACGGCGTCGATGGGGCCCACGGTGGCAATGTAGGCGCCGATGTACTGCTTGATGCGGTAGCAGAACATTTCGAAGGCAAGCTGGGCCTTGTCGTCACCCTTTTCAAGGCGGGCGGTGTGGATGTCGCGCATGTCGTTCATGCCGCACACGCCCTTGAGGCCCGATTCCTTGTTCAGGATGGCGTCGATTTCCTTGATGGTAAGGCCCTTGTTCTCTGCGAGGAAGGGCAGGATGGCGGGGTCTATATCGCCGCAGCGGGTGCCCATCATCAGACCGGCAAGGGGGGTCATGCCCATGCTGGTATCAATGCACTGGCCGTTTTTGACCGCAGCCATGGAGCAGCCGTTGCCCAGATGGCAGGTGACGAGGTTGACCTCATCTGCCTTTTTGCCGAGGAACTTGGCTGCCTGCTTGGTGACAAAACGGTGCGAGGTGCCGTGGAAGCCGTAGCGGCGGATCTTCAGTTCCTTGTACAGGCTGGTGGGCAGCGGGTACAGGTATGCCTTGGCGGGCATGGTCTGATGGAATTCCGTGTCGAAAACGGCCACGGAGGGCACGCCGGGGAAGAGTTCCTGCGCCACTTCAATGCCGGAGAGGTTGGCAGGGTTGTGCAGGGGGGCAAGGGGAATGTTGTCGTGGATGGCGGCGCGGACAACGCTGTCCACCACCACGGACTTGGAGAAGGTTTCGCCGCCCTGCACCACGCGGTGACCGATGGCGTGGATTTCCGACTTGTCCTTGATGACGCCGCGCTCGGGGTCGGTGAGGATGTCCACCACGGTCTTCATGCCTGCCACGTGGTCGGGGAAAGGCTGTTCTACGGTGAACTTCTTCTCTTCAGCGGTGCCGGGCATGACTTTGTGGGTAAGTTTGCCCTGAGTTTCGCCGATGCGCTCGACAAGGCCGGAGCACAGCGATGCCTCGGTGTTCATGTCGATGAGCTGGTACTTAAAGGAAGACGAGCCGGAGTTGATAACGAGTACGTTCATGGTTCCTGATTCCTTGGGGGCTGCTACAGCAGTCCTTTTTCCGCCTGCGCCTGAATGGCGGTTATGGCGACGGTGTTGACTATATCCGGCACCGTGCAGCCGCGGGAAAGGTCGTTAACGGGCTTGTTAAGACCTTGCAGCACGGGACCGATGGCTACAGCATTGGCGGCACGCTGCACCGCCTTGTACGTGTTGTTACCGGTGTTCAGGTCCGGGAAGATGAAGACCGTGGCCTTGCCCGCAACCTGCGAATTGGGCAGCTTGGTGGCGGCAACGGATTCATCGATGGCGGCATCGTACTGGAGCGGGCCTTCCAGCAGCAGTTCGGGTGCGCGTTCCTTGGCTATGCGTGTGGCTTCGATAACCTTTTCCACGTCTGCGCCCTTGCCGGACGAGCCGGTGGAGTACGAGAGCATGGCGATACGCGGCTCAACACCGAAGATGCGGGCGGTTTCCGCCGAGTTGATGGCGATTTCCGCAAGCTGCTCCGAGGAGGGGTTGGGGTTGACGGCGCAGTCGCCGAACACCAGCACCCGGTCCTTGAGGCACATGAGGAACACCGACGAGACGATGGAGGCCGCAGGCTTGGTCTTGATGAATTCGAACGCCGGGCGGATGGTGTGGGCCGTGGTGTTTATGGCACCGGATACCATGCCGTCCGCATCGTCCATCTTCACCATCATGGTGCCGAAGTAGGTGGGGTCGCTCATGGCGTCCCGCGCCTGTTCCATGCTGATGCCCTTGGCCTTGCGGAATTCGTAGTAGGCTTCCACATACTGGTTGAACTTGGGAGACAGATTGGGCTGCATGATCTGCACATCGCCAAGGTCCAGACCCAGTTCGGAAATCCTTTTGCCCACCTCGTCCGCATCACCCAGCAGGATGATTTCGGCCACGCCGCGCCGGTCCAGAATTTCGGCAGCGCGCAGGATGCGCTCATCCGTGCCTTCCGGCAGCACGATGCGCATTTTGTTGCGCTTGGCCTTTTCGATGAGGTTGAACTCGAACATCTTGGGGGTGACCTTGGAAGACTTGCGGCCGATGACGCGGCGGGCGATTTCCGCCGTATCCACATGCCGCTCGAACACGCCGAGGGCGGTGTTTATCTTACGATCGTTCTCGGGGTCAATCTTTCCGTACAGGTCGTTCAGGATTTGGGTGGTGAGGTAGGTGTGCTCCTTCACCAGCAGGATGGGCACGGGGACGCCTGTCCAGCCTTCGATAAGGCGGTGGACGTTGGGCGCAGGTTCCAGGCCGCCTGTGAGGACGATGCCGGAAATATCGGGATAGGCGTTGGACAGGCGCGTGGCAAGGGTGGCGATGATGATGTCGCTGCGGTCGCCGGGGGTGATGATGAGGCTGCCCGTGTTCACGTAATCGAGGAAGTTGCCTATCTGCATGGCGGCGATGAGGTAGTCGTCCACCAGTGTGTCCAGACGGCCGTGACCGTAGAGCACGGTGCCCTTGAGCCATTTTTTGACGTCATTCATGGTGGGCTTGCCGAGGGTGGGCTCCTCCGGAATGACATAGACGCACAGGGGATTGGTGCAGCGGGTCTTGCACAGCAGCGAGCCGATGATCTGCTCGGCGTTTACCGAGGCGACATCGGCCCGGTTGATGACGGCGGAGACGATATCCAGCCCCTTCTCTTCCAGCGAGTCGATGGTAAGCTGGGTGGAGCTGATGATCTCTTCCGTTCCCTTGCCCTGCCCGTTGGCTACCACCACCACGGGACAGCCCAGGTTGGCGGCGATGTCTGCGTTCAGGTCAAATTCGAAAGCCGCATCCTTGCCCAGAAAGTCGGTTCCCTCGCACAGCACGAAGTCGTAGTTGTCTGCGAGCTTCTTGTACTTGTTGAGGATGTTGTCCAGCAGCGTGGCGTGCTGACCGTGGTTGATCAGTTCGCGTGCTTCGTGCAGGGAGTAGGCGTAGGTATCCTCGTAGGGGATGTCCAGCCCGAAATGCGTGAGGATGAGATTGATATCGTGGTCACGCGTTTCCTGCTTGAGGTTGTTGATGATGGGCCTGAAGAAGGCGACTTTGCGGACATCCCTGAGCAGTAGTTGCATCATGCCCAGCACGACGGCGGATTTGCCGCTCTTGGATTCCGTGGCAGTGATGTACAGGTTGTTGGACACGGTTGAGGCTCCTTGCATATCCAGACACTTGCCGGGCGTGATGCCGGCTCCGGGGCGTAACGGGACCCATTCCCGAGACGGACAGGCATCCGCCCCTCCCGTGAGGGGCGGATGCATTGTAGTACATTAGAGCGTTTCTGCGTATATCTCAATGCTATGTTTCACGGCCACGCTGTCATTATGCTGCGACAGCATGTCCGTCATCTGCATCATACACGCAGGGCAGCCTGTGGACACTATTTTTGCTTCGGAAGCAACGATATTCTCGCGCTTGCGTTCGCCGATCTTCTTGGAAAGATCGTAGTGATAGAGGTTGAAAGTGCCGCCGCAGCCGCAGCAGCGGTCGGCTTCGTTCATCTCTACCAGTTCATAGTTGGGGTTCATGCGGATGAGGTCGCGGGGCTGCGTGGCCACGCCGAGGCTCTTTTTCAGATGGCATGAGTCATGGAAGGTGACCTTGGTGCCGCCCTTGGGTGCCTCTGCAGGCTTGACGCCCAGCACATCTACCACGAACTTGTTTATATCCATGGCCTTGGCCGCAATGCGGTCGATCTTGTTACGCAGGTCTTCCGGGTATTCGCCTGCGAACTGGGGCCACAGCTCGTGGATGGTGGAAATGCACGACCCGCACGGCGCGACAATGTAGTCGTAGTCGCCGTCTGCAAAGATGTTCACGTTGAACTTGACCATCTTGTCGTAGGCCACGCGGTCACCGGCGGAAAGGGCCGGAATGCCGCAGCAGGCCTGTGCGGCGGGCATCCACACGCCCACGCCGTGGTGGCGGAAGACCTTAAGGCAGGCTTCGCCCGCCTTGGTGTACATTTTGTCCGCCACGCAGCCGGGGAAGAACAGCACGCGGATGCCGGACTTGCCCGTGGGGATGTCTATGGTGCCGTATTTGCTGTGCAGCGACTGCTTGGCAAGGGGCGAGAAGTGCCTGTCGCCTATGATGGGCGAAAGGAACTTGGAGCACGAGGAGCCGAGCAGTTCGTTGGCCTGCGAGGTGAAGATGCCCTGGAACTTGGAACCGACGTCCAGCAGCATGTTAAACAGCTTGGGGTTGCCCACCATGCCGCGCAGGATAGCTTTTTTGACGGGCGAAAGGCCCATGTAAGTGTTCACGATGGTGCGGCCGCGCAGGAAGATATCCATGACCTTCACGCCGGACGGACAGTTGGCGGCGCAGGAGCCGCACAGCAGGCAGCGGTTCAGCCGTTCCTGCACGCCGTCTGCGTCGCGGATCATCTCGTGGGCAAGATTTTCCAGCAGGGCGATCTTGCCCCGGGTAACGTCCGCTTCCTTCATCGTTTCCGTGAATACGGGACAGACAGCCTGGCACATGCCGCACTTCATGCAGGCGACCATCATGTCGTCCAGTTCCTGGAGCATTTTTGCGAGTTTGTTCAGATCGGCCATGATTTACCTCCCCGCAATGATCTTGCCGGGGTTCAGAATATTCTTGGGGTCAATGGCCTTTTTCATGTTCAGCGAGTACTCGATGGTGGCGCGGGAGGTTTCCTTCTCCATCCACTTGGACTTGGCCATGCCTATGCCGTGCTCACCGGAAAGGGTGCCCTTGAGCGAAAGGGCCACGTCGAAGATTTCGTCCACGGCTGCTTCCACGCGGTGGAATTCCTTGGTATCGCGCTTGTCGCACAGGATGGTGGGGTGCAGGTTGCCGTCACCGGCGTGACCGAAGGTGCCGATCTGGATGTCGTACTTCTTGGCGATGTTGTTGATGGCGGCGACCATGGCCGGGATCTGCGAGCGCGGCACGGTGGCGTCTTCCAGCACGGTGGTGGGACGGGCGCGGGCAAGGGAAGGCAGCGCGTTGCGGCGGGCTTCCCACAGCTTGAGCTTTTCTGCGGCGTCCTTGGCGACAACGATCTTGGTGGCGCCGGTCTTTTCCAGCACCTTGACCACGGTTTCGGCTTCATCGGCCACCTGTGCGGGGTGTCCGTCCACCTCGATAAGCAGGATGGCGGCGGAATCTACAGGCAGACCGGCCTTGGTGAAGTCTTCTACGTAACGCATGCAGGCCTGGTCCATGAACTCGAGGGTACAGGGAACCACGTGGGCGGCAATGATGCCTGCCACGGCCTCGGAAGCTTTGTTCACGTCGTCGAACACGGCCATCATGGCCTTGGAGGCTGCCGGGGGCGGGGTGAGCTTGAGGATGATTTCGTTGAATACGCCGAGGGTGCCTTCGGAAGCGGCCATGAGTCCGGCAAGATTGTAGCCGGTGACACACTTGACGGTGCGCGAGCCGGTCTTGACCAGTTGGCCGTTCACGTCAAAGAACTCCATGCCCATGACGTAGTCTTTGGTAACGCCGTACTTGAGACCGCGCAGGCCGCCCGCGTTTTCTGCAACGTTGCCGCCGAGGGTGGAGACAGCCTGTGAACCCGGGTCCGGGGGATAGAAGAGGCCGCGCTTGGCCACTTCTGCGGCGAATTTGGCGGTGACCACACCGGGCTGTACCACGGCGTAGAGGTCCTGTTCGTTGATTTCCAGAATTTTGTTCAGGCCGTTGGTGAGCACCACGATGCCGTCGCGCTTGTCCGGGATGGTGCCGCCGGAAAGATTGGTGCCTGCACCGCGCACGGTGATGGGGTTGTTGTTCTCGTTACACAGGGCAACGACCTTGCCGAGCTGCTCGGAATTGGTCGGGCGAACAACCAATGCGGGGACAACAGGTTCGAGCACGGCGGAATCGTACGAGTAGGACTGACGGTCGGCTTCGGTGGTGAAGACGTTTTCGTCGCCTACGATGGACTTGAATTCCTTGATGAGCGATTCACTGAGCATGGAGAAGTTCCTCCGAAAGGGCGTTTTAGGGTCTGCCGCTTTCTGCCCCGATATCCGGCAACGGGAGGCAGGAGCGGTGAAAAAAGACGGAGCAACCTGTGGTAGACCGCTCCGTTGACCAACGTTTGCTGGGAGCACCACCGTCTTGATTGCCGGGAGCGGGTATCGCGCATCCCGCTCCCGACAAGAGACGGGGGGTAGAACATATCTTGAAAGAGCTTGGGGGCATGGGGTCTGCGGGAGGTGGGCGGCTTGCGTCCGCGTTACGCCCTTTCCGTTTACAGCCGTGTCATGCGGCCTGCTCTTTCTGCCTATTCTTTCTGCCAGCCCTTTTCCGTGTGCTGTGGGCGCACCACCCGGAAAAAGCGACTGTGCGGAGAATACGGCGTTATTTCAACTTCATGGCACCGCAGGTGCACTGGTACAGGCGGGTGCTGCGGTGCAAAATTTAGGACAGGGGCGCGGGTGTTCCGCGCCCCTGTATTCATGCTAGAAACCCAGACCCATGGAAACCGCGATGAGGCCAAGGATGCCTGCGAATGCCACGTAGTAGGTCATGGGGATAAGAGCAAACTTGATGAGCTTGCCTTCCACGCCCACAAGGCCGACGGTGGCGCATGCGGCCACGACGTTGTGCACGCAGATCATGTTGCCCGCTGCACCGCCGATGGCCTGCAGGGCCACGATGATGGTGGCGGGGGCACCGATCTGGTCGGCAACGCCGAACTGGAAGAGCGAGAACATCATGTTACTGACGGTGTTACTGCCTGCGATGAACGCGCCCAGAGCACCGATGATGGATGCGAAGGCGGGCCATGCGGTACCGGCAATGGCGGAAACGCCGTTGGCCAGAGTCAGCGGCATGCTGGCAAGGCCGGCTTCGTTCACGCCGGAGTTGATGAAGATACGCACCATGGGCACGGCAAAGCCGAGGGCCACGCTGGCACCGACCATGGTCTTGGCGGAAACGCCGATGGCCTTGACCATATCTTCGCTACGCATCTTCTGGATGAAGAAGGTAAGGGCCACGGTCACGATGAAGATGGTACCGGGAAGGTACAGCATCTGAGCGTTGGTGGACAGGCCGGTGCCGAGGATGTTGCTGTAGTTGATGGTCACCGCAGGGCTGGTCAGGAAAGCCTTGAGCGGGGCCCAGGTACGGCTGAGCACCAGCAGCAGGGCAACGATCAGGTAGGGAACCCAAGCGGCGAGCAGGGAAACCTTGGTCTTGCCGTTCTTTTCGCTGGAGTCGGCCTTCAGGCTGCCCATCCAGTCGGAGCCCCACTGGGATTCCGGGGGGAAGTCCCATACACGCTTGGGAACCAGGAAGCCCTTCTTGGCAGCCGTGATGACCACGGGCAGAGCAAAGAGGGGAGCGATGAGGGACGGGAAGTCGGGGCCGAGGGTCACACCCACGATCATGTAAGGAATGGTGAAGCACAGACCGGCGAAGATGGCGAAGGGAGCTGCTTCCAGACCTTCCTTCCAGGACTTGTTCTGTCCGAAGAAGCGGGTGAGCATGATGCACAGGAAGGTGGGAATCAGGGTGCCGATGATGCCGTGGAAGATAGCCACGTTGGAGGCGATCTTCAGCAGGTAAGCCATGAAGGCCGGGTCGGTGAACTTTTCAGTGCCGAGCATGGCGTGCACGGGGGCGGCATCCAGACCGGTGCGCACACCCAGAAGGATGGGCGTACCTACGGCACCGAAGGACACCGGGGTGCTCTGGATGATCAGAGCCATGAGGACGGCGGCGATGGCCGGGAAGCCCAGCACGACCAGCAGGGGGGCGGCAATGGCCGCAGGAGTACCGAAGCCGGCTGCACCTTCGATGAACGCACCGAAGAGGAAGGCCACGATGATTGCCTGAATGCGGCGGTCGGGGCTGATATCCATAAAGCCCTGACGGATGGTGGTCACTGCGCCGCTGAAGGTAAGCGTGTTAAGCATCAGGATTGCGCCGAACACGATGTAGAGGATCGTGGCGGCAATGAAAACACCCTGAAGGCTGGAGGCAACAACCCTGGTGACGTCCATTCCCCAGAGGAAGATGCCCATGGCACCGGTGTAAAGCCAAACAACGGGCATGGCGTGTTTGGCGGGCCAGCGCATCATAACCAGCAGAACGAAGACGACCAGGATTGGTGTAAAAGCCAAGAAAGCATGCATTTTTCCAACTCCTCCTGTTAATTCTTGTTGCAGTATCGATCAGGAAAGGCTGTGACGCTGAGGTACCGCAATCTTGTTCGGGGCAGTTTACGGGGCAACAATTGCAGCGATGCCCTGTGCTTTTCCTGAACCGTGGTACCCGGCGTTGTTTTTGCGTATTCCTTGCCGAACTGCCTAACGAAACCACACATCCCTTACGGGTACGGTTGTGCCGAATATCCGGTTGCGCCCAGATCGCTTTTCACGGAAGCCGGCATATGCTTCGTGACGCGCATCACCCACAGAACAGGCGCTCGGAGTCTTCAGGCAGTTATACGGTTGCTACAATTCAAGTGCGGGTGCCGGGCCGGAACGTCCGGCCCGGCATGCCCGCACGGCCATTAATCAGTTATTTCGCGCCGCGGCCATCGTCGCAGGCTGCGCCGGATTCCGGCTTGGCGTGCTCAGGGGTCTCGGTCGTGGTGCAGAACTCGCCTCCGTCCTTCTTGGCAGCGGAGCCGGGGGTTGCCGCGGATGCGTCAACATGTATGCCCGGCAGTTCGCTCAGAGCCTTGAGGTAGAGGAAGCGCTCCTCGTATTCCTTCTCGATAAGGGTACGCAGGCGCTTGGACTCTTCGGGAGCCATCTTTTCCAGCATGGCGTAACGGTTTTCGCCGGAGAGGAATTCCTGCAGCTTGCCGTTGGGAGCCTTGCTTTCCAGCTTGAAGGGATTCTCACCCTTGTCGGCCAGTTCGGGGTTGAAGCGGTAGAGCGGCCAGTAGCCGGTTTCCACGGCCAGCTTGCCTTCTTCCATGGACTTGCCCATGCCCTTGCGGATGCCCTGGTTGATGCAGGGAGCGTAGCAGATGACGAGCGAGGGGCCCTTATACGCTTCCGCTTCCTTGAAGGCCTTGATGACCTGGTTCATGTTCGCGCCCATGGAAACGGAGGCGACGTACACGTAGCCGTAGGTCATGGCCATCTGGCCGAGGTCCTTCTTGCCGGTCTTTTTGCCGGAGGCGGCGAACTTGGCGATGGAACCGAGCGGGGTAGCCTTGGAGGACTGTCCGCCGGTGTTGGAGTACACTTCGGTGTCCATGACGAGGATGTTGATGTCCTCGCCGGAGGCGAGAACGTGGTCCACGCCGCCGAAGCCGATGTCGTAGGCCCAGCCGTCGCCGCCGAAGATCCATACGGACTTCTTGGTGAACAGGTCGGCCATGGAGTGGATTTCATCCAGCAGGGCGCTTTCTTCCACGCCGGCTTCGATGAGGGTGAGCACTTCGTCGCCTGCCTGCTTGGAGCCATCGGCATCTTCCTTGGCGGCGAGCCATGCTTCCAGAGCGGACTTCATTTCGGCGGTTTCAACGGTGTCTATGGCCTTCTTCACCAGATCGGCCAGACGTGCGCGGCGCTGGTTGAACGCCATGCCCATGCCGTAGCCGAATTCGGCTGCGTCTTCGAACAGGGAGTTGCCCCATGCCGGGCCGTGGCCGTCCTGGTTTACGGTGTAGGGCGTGGTGGGCGCAGAGGCACCCCAGATGGAGGAGCAGCCCGTGGCGTTGGCGACGATCATGCGTTCGCCGAACATCTGGGTGAGCAGCTTCACATAGGGGGTTTCGCCGCAGCCTGCGCAGGCACCGGAGAATTCCATGAGCGGCTGCTGGAACTGCGAACCCTTAAGGGAGTCGCGCTCCATGACGTCGGTCTTGAGGGATATGTTGGCTTCGGCAAAGGCAAGGTTGGGCACCTGCTCGCCGAGCTGGGTTTCGATGGGCTGCATGACCAGCGCCTTTTCCTTGGCGGGGCACACATCGGCGCAGGAACCGCAGCCGAGGCAGTCCTGAGCGTATACCTGCAGACGGTACTGCAGGCCCTTCAGTTCCTTGCCCTTGGCTTCCACGGTGACGAAGGAGGCCGGAGCGCCTTCCAGTTCATCGGCAGTGGCAAGGTAGGGACGGATGGTGGCATGCGGGCACACGTAGGAACAACGGTTGCACTGGATGCAGTTTTCCGGCAGCCACTGCGGCACGTTGATGGCCACGCCGCGCTTTTCGAAGGCGGCGGTGCCCACGGGGAACAGGCCGTCCGGCTCGAAGGAGGAGACGGGCAGCTTGTCGCCCTGCTGGGCGAGGATGGGACGAACCACGTTCTTGATGAAGTCGGGAGCGTCGTCCGCCACGGCGGTGCAGCATTCTGCGGTGGCCCATGCGGCGGGGTACTTCACTTCAGCAAGGGCATCCACGGCCTTGTCCACGGCCTGGACGTTCATGTTGACGATCTTTTCGCCCTTCTTGCCGTAAGCCTTGTGGATGGACTTTTTCAGCAGTTCGATGGCCTTTTCGAAGGGCATGACGTTGGCGAGCTTGAAGAACGCGGTCTGCATGACCATGTTGATGCGGCCGCCGAGGCCCACTTCGGATGCGATCTTCACTGCATCGATGTTGTAGAACTTCAGGCCCTTGTTGGCGATGGTGCGCTTCATGGAGGCGGGCAGTTCCTTCTCCATGTCTTCAAGGGTCCAGTTGGAGTTCAGCACGAAGGTGCCGCCGGGCTTGATGCCTTCCAGCACGTCGTACTGGTTCACGTAGGCAGACTTGTGGCAGGCCACGTAGTCTGCGTTGTTCACCAGATAGGTGGACTGGATGGGCTGGTTGCCGAAGCGCAGGTGCGAAACGGTAAAGCCGCCGGACTTCTTGGAGTCGTACGCGAAGTAGCCCTGCGCGTACATGTCGGTGTTGTCACCGATGATCTTGATGGCTTCCTTGTTGGCGCCCACGGTGCCGTCGGCACCAAGGCCGAAGAACTTGCACTGCACGGTGCCTGCGGGAACGGTGTCGAGCACGCCGCCCACTTCAAGGGAGGAGCTGGTCACGTCGTCGGTGATGCCCACGGTGAAGTGGTTCTTGGGACCGGCCACCTTCATGTTGTTGTACACGGCCAGCACGTCGGCGGGGGTGAATTCCTTGGAACCGAGACCGTAGCGGCCGCCGATGATGGTGGGCATTTCGCCGCGTTCCATGAAGGCGGTGCAGATGTCCATGTACAGGGGGTCGCCCAGTGCGCCGGGTTCCTTGGTGCGGTCGAGCACGGTGATGGTTTCTGCCGTGGCGGGCAGCACCTGCAGCAGGTGGTCTGCGGAGAAGGGACGGTACAGGCGGACCTTGATGAGGCCCACCTTCTCGCCCTTGGCGAGCAGGTAGTTGACCACTTCTTCAATGGTCTCGTTGGCGGAGCCCATACAGATAATGACGCGCTCGGCTTCCTCGTGACCAACATATTCGAACAGCTTGTACTTGCGTCCGGTCAGGTCGCCGACCTTCTTCATCGCCGCTTCTACGTGGCCGGGCACTGCCATGTAGTAGGGATTGCAGGCTTCGCGGGCCTGGAAGTAGATATCCGGGTTCTGGGCGGTTCCGCGGATATGCGGGTGTTCCGGGTTCATGGAGTTGTGGCGGAAAGCCTCAACCTTTTCCCAGTTCACCAGTTTGGCGATGTCTTCATAGTCGATGACTTCAATCTTCTGCAGCTCGTGGGAGGTGCGGAAGCCATCGAAGAAGTGACAGAAGGGAACGCTGGACTCAATGGCGGCAAGGTGGGCGACAAGCGCCATGTCCATTGCTTCCTGAACGGAGTTGGATGCCAGAAAGGCGAAGCCTGTCTGGCGGCAAGCCATGACGTCCTGATGGTCACCGAAGATGGAGAGTGCATGGGAGGCCAGAGCGCGTGCGGAGACATGGAAAACGCCGGGAAGAAGTTCGCCGGCGATTTTGTACATATTGGGGATCATGAGGAGCAGACCCTGCGACGCAGTGAAGGTCGAGGTGAGTGCGCCCGCAGCCAGAGAACCGTGCACTGCACCTGCTGCGCCTGCCTCGGACTGCAGCTGGCGGACGGACACGGTCTGGCCCATGAGGTTCTTCTTGCCCTGCGCGGCCCAATCATCGGCGACTTCGCCCATGTTGGAGGAGGGAGTAATGGGGTAGATGGCGGCGGTGTCGCTCAGTGCGTACGCAATGTACGCGGCGGCGGTGTTGCCATCCATAGTCTTCATCGTTTTGGCCATTCGATAACTCCTTTGTCTAACCTTGAAGCATGGTGTCATGCTGCCCCGGTTGCCATCCCCAGGCAGTGATCAGGATATGATCATCGGCTTCGGCGCGAGTTTTTCCCCGTCTCGCCCCGGCTGTTTGGTTGGCTGGTGAACCGTGGGTGCTTTAACAAAAAATATGCCATATTGCGCGATATGAGAAAATGTTTTTATTTCGCCTTGTTACCTCCTTTGGGCAGAATTTGGCCGGGCTAGAGCCGCTTTGCGAGTCTGAAAAAAAGCATGCCCCGGAAGCGCGCCTGACTTAGCTGGCTGGCATGATGCGGGCTGTATCCTTGCCAGATGCGGCTTTGAAGGAAAAAATCATGCTCCGGTGTGTGTCTGAAAAAACGGACGCACCCTGCGAGAGTGGGACATCATACTGCAAAGTGAATGCGCAAACAATATCTAAAACCGATGCAGGGCCGGCTCGCAGGAGCCTGCAGAGTCTACCGCCTGCACATTACAGGTTGATATTATTCTTTTTGAGCAACGCATAAAAATGCGACCGGGACAGCCCGGAACGGCTGATGATTTCTTGCACGTTGCCGCCTGTCTGGACGATAAGCGCCTCGATATACAGGCGTTCGAGCAGTTTTTTCATATCTTTGAGCTCCGGCAGGTGCATGGCGGCAAGGGACGCGGCGAGGGATTGTTCGAAATCTGTGTCTGTTTTTTCAGACGAAAGAGCAGGGGATGCCCCGGCCGCTGACGATGCAGCAGGTGGTGCGGGCACCTGAGAAAAGGTATTTGAGCATGTCTCGCCGGGGGTGCGGGAAAGGTTGGCCTTGGCCACCTTTATGCGCAGGTCGTGCGGCAGGTGCATGGCATAGAGCATGGATTCCATGCCGGATGAAACGAAGGCGCGTTCCAGCACGTTGAACAGTTCGCGCACGTTGCCCGGCCAGTCGTTGCCTGCCAGCGTGCCGAAAAAGTCTGAGGAGAAGCCCTTGTTGGGCACGCCATACTGCTCGCACAGCCTGTTCACATAGAACATGGCAAGGGGCTTGAGGTCGTCGCAGCGCAGGCGCAGCGGGGGCAGTTCTATGTGCATGGTCTTCAGGCGGAAGAGCAGGTCTTTGCGGAATTCGCCGCGTTCCACCATCTGGTCCAGATCTTTGTTGGTTGCGGAAATGAGGCGGAAATCGCTCTTTATTTCCTGCGTGCCGCCCACGGGGCGGAAGACCCGCTCCTGCAGGAAACGCAAGAAGGATTTTTGGATGGAGAGAGGCATCTCGCCCACTTCGTCCAGAAAGAGGGTGCCTTTGTCCGCCACCTTGACCAGTCCGTCCTGATCTTGCTGCGCGCCGGTGAAGGACCCCTTTTTATGACCGAAGAGGGTTGATTCCACCAGTGTTTCCGTAAGGGCGGCGCAGTCTACCACCACGAAGCGGTTGTCACGGCGCAGGCTGTTTGCATGTACGGTGCGGGCGGTAAGCTCTTTGCCTGTGCCGGTCTCTCCGGTGATGAGCACGTTGGCATCTGTGGAGGCTGCCTGTGCCACCAGATTGAAGCACTCCCGCATGGCGGCGCTTATGCCGATGAGGTTTTCCAGATTCAGCACCACGGGTGCCGGACTTTTGCTCAGCTTTTCTTCACGGTACTGCAGGGCGCGTTTGAGGGTGAGCGTGGTCTGCTTTATGGGGGTGGGTTTGACCAGATAATCCCACACGCCGCCCTGAATGGCCAGTTCCGCGCCGTCCGGGTCGCCCCTTCCGGTGAGGATGATGACTTCCGGCGCATCTTTGGCACTGCGGATCTGGGGCAGGGCGTTCAGGCCGTTTCCGTCCGGGAGGCGGATATCCAGAAACACCACGTCGAACTGTTCTTCCTGCAACGCCTTGAGTCCGGCGGCAATGGTGTTTGCCGCCCTGCCGGTATAGTTGAGACGCGCGACGAGACTCTGGAGGGTTTCGCACACGTGGAGGTCGTCGTCTATGATCAGGATGTTGGGCATGGGTGTCTGCTTGGGAAGTCTTGTGGTTGGGTTGAGCGGTCAAACATATGCCGCTCTACAAAAAGCCAGTGATGCTCACATCCGCATCATTCCCAGAAACGGGTCGCTTGTAAAGCCTCTGTTTGGTGTCGGAGCATACAGAGGGGAGGCATGGCCTGCTTTGCCTGAGGTCATAGAGAGCATGCCCGCGAGCATGCCCCATATTGTGGCTCAAATCGTGCCCGGGATTGTGCCCGGGCGCATGTCTGTGCATATGACCAAGGGTATGGCCAAGGGTATGACCAGACGCACAACTGGTCTCTTGGCCGGTCTCATGTTCGGGTAAGCACCTTGCGGATGGCTTCTGCCAGCGTATTACGGTTGTACGGCTTGCTGACCACGCTGCGGATGTTGGGAATGGTGCCCGCCCCCTGCGAGGCCACATCGCGCCCGGAAACGAGGATGACGGGCAGGCCGGGGGCCACGCCGAGCACCTCTTCCGCCAGTTCCAGCCCGTTGATGTCGGGCATGTCAAAGTCGGTGATGAGCAGGTCCCACGCCGTGGGGGTGTGTTGCAGCATGGCAAGCGCATCGGCCGGGTGGGCGGCAGCCTGCACCGTATAGCCGAGGTTTTCCAGCACACGGGGAATGGTCTGCAGCTGGTCTTCGTCATCTTCCACAAAGAGGATGCGCCCTGCCCCGTGCAGGGGTTGGCTTACGCCTGCTTCCTGCGGGTTTTGCGCGTCTTCCATGCTGGGGAGGTATATTTCGAACGCAGTGCGCTGGAAGGGGCGGCTGTGCACCAGAATGCCGCCACGGTGGGCCTTGATGATGCCGTGCACAACGGCCAGCCCCAGTCCTGTGCCTTCTGTCTTGCCCTTGGTGGTGAAGAAGGGGTCAAAGATTTTGTCCAGTATCTCCGGTGCGATGCCGGGACCGTTGTCCGCCACGGAGAGCACAAAATAGTTGCCCGGCGTGACGTTGATGAGTTTGGCGTCCTCTTCGTCCAGACGGGTCTTGTCCAGCGAAAGTTCCAGCACGCCGCCGTAGTTGCGCAGGGAGTGGAAGGCATTTGTGCACAGGTTCATGACGACCTGATGAATCTGGGTGGGGTCTGCCATGGTTACGGCCTGCACCTGCTCCGTGTGTTCCCGGATATCTATGTTGCGGGGCATGGAGGCCTTGATGATGCCCAGAGCCTCGCTCAGCACGTCGTTGATGTTTGTGGTGATGAAGCCTTCCATGGAGGGACGGCTGAAGGTGAGTATCTGTTTTACCAGCTGGCTGCCGCGCTGGGCTGCGCGCAGGGCGCGCACCATGTCGGTCCATGTATGCGAGTCTTCTTCAATATCCATCAGGGCCAGTTCTACGGAGTTGATGATGGAGGTGAGGATGTTGTTGAAGTCGTGCGATATGCCGCCCGCAAGGGTGCCGATGGCCTCCATTTTTTGTGACTGGAGCAACTGGCGTTCCAGATTGATGCGTTGGGTGATGTCTTCTGCCGCCGTGAGCAGGCCCACGACCTCGCCGTCGTCGCCATGCAGGGGAACGCGGTTGGTCTCCAGCCATACCATTTCGCCGTGCGGCCCGGTGATGGCAAGCCGGGTCTGGTACTGGGCGTTGTTTTCTGCCACCACGCGCTGTTCTGCGGCGAACAGTTCTTCCGCATCCGGCGGGTAGGGCATGATGTCGCGGTTGGTTTTGCCCGCGAGTTCTCCCGGCCCGTCCAGTCCGAAAAACGCGCAGAAGGATTTGTTTGCGCCGAGGTAGCGCAGGGTTTTGTCCTTCCACGAGACCAGCTGGGGGATGTTGTCCAGCACCAACTGGAGCATGCGTTCCGACTCGCGCCGTGCCTTTTCCGCGCGTTTGCGCTTGGTCACGTTTTCCGCGAAGCCTTCCAGCAGGTCTACGTTGCCCAGCCTGTCGCGGATGATGCGGACAGAAATGTTGGCTATGACGGTGGAGCCGTCTTTGCGGGAAAAGGCCTTTTCGTAGGTGCGCACCTCTTCGCCTGTTTCTCCTTCTCCCGTGAGGGTAAGGTCGCTGATGAGGCGGCGGGGGATGTCTGAATCCGATTCGAGCATGGCCTCCGGCGTGGCATATCCGGCCATGTGCGCGAGGGCCGGGTTTATGTCCACAAGGTCGCCGTCCGGCTTGAGCCGGAAGATGCCCAGCGGTGAATTGACGAAGATGGAGCGGTATTTTTCTTCCGCCGCACGCAGGCTGTCTTCTGCCTTCTTACGGTCGGTGAAGTCGAAGATGATGCCCACAAGGCCTGCGATTTCTGACCGGGCGTTTATGTTGGTGGCCTTGTGCAGGATGATATTGTGCAATTGCCCGCTGGGCGGGGTGATGGTCTGCTCGTATATGGCCACGCCGGGTTCGCGCAGCAGGGCGCTGTCTACGGAATCGTGCAGTTGTGAAAGGCCCATGCCCTGCAACTGCCATTCGTTGCGGTTTAGTATCTCTTCGCGCGTCACGTTGAAGAACCGCTCGAAGGCCACGTTACATTCCTTGTATCGCCCGTATTTATCCTTGGAGTAGATGGGGATGGGAATGGTGTCCATAAGCAGCCGCAGGAAGGAAAGCTGGTCTTTGATCTTCTGTTCCACCGAGCGCTTTTCAAGAATATTCATGACCAGCATGACCAGCGTGACGGTGAGGATGACCAGACTGACGATGATGGTCCAGAAGACCTGCTTGTTCAGTTCGTAAAAGCGGTTGGGGGCATTGATGATGGTTGCGCCCTTGGGGAGCAGGTTTTCGCTTATGTGCAGGCGTTTCAGCTCGGTGTAGTCGAATTTCCACTGCTCTTCGCCGCTCAGGATAACGGGGATATCGGGGGGCTGCGTGCCGCCGAGCACCTCTATCGCCAGTTTGGCGGCGGTGGAGCCGTGCGCCTCGCCGGAGAGCAGCTTGCCGCCCGTGATGCCGCTGCCCAGCAGGAATGCCCAGTTGGAATAGAGCGGTGCGCCGGTGCTTGCCCGTACCAGCTGGAGCAGTTCCTGCGCGGAGTAAAACTGCCCGTCTATGTCGCGGTACATGGGGATGAAATAGAAGAAGGTGTCCGGTCCGGCGTTGCGCACCCAGTTCAGCATCTGGTCCAGAGAGTAGTCGTTCCAGAATTCTATGGTCAGCCTGTTGCGGAAGGCGGGGAGTGCCTCGCGTATCTGCGTGCTTATGGCAACCCCGGTGACGGACTGGTCGCCGATGACCACCATGCGGCGCATGGCAGGGTGCATGCGCAGGGCGAATTCCAGATTGGCGGCAACGTCGAAGCTTTCTACCACGCCGGTGATGTTGCGTGATGCCACCGAAGCGGGGTTGAAGTCGTTTACGCCGCAGAATACGGCGGGCACGCCGGGAAAGAGCTGCTCGCCGTATTCGAGGATGAAATCGAAGGCGGCGTTGTCTGAAACGATGATGACATCAAACTTTTTGCCCCTGAACTTGTCGCGGTAGAGGCTGAGCAGCGGCTGGACCGTTTCCTCATACCGGAACTTTTTGGAGTCCATGTATTCTACTTGCAGGACAATGCTGTAGCCGCTTGCTTCCAGCGTCTGTTTGATTCCGTCGAAGATGGTGTCTGACCACGAGTAGCCGTTGTGATAGGAATTCAGGAACAGGATGTTCTTGCGTTCTTTCTGCGTCAGCGCATGGGCGGGCGACACCACAAGGAACGCGGCGAGCAGCGCGGCGAAAAGCAGGGCTGAATATATGGCGGGGCGGGAGCCGTGCATGGGGTCTCGGAGGTCTTGTTCCGGCATTGCCGGATGTGATGATGGTACGCGCCTATTCTACGGTATCGTCCGTGTTCTGTGAAGCAGGGGGGACGGCTGCCGGTCCGGAGGGGTATTAATGATGCAGCCGGAGGGTTCCGTCAAGGACGGGAAGCACAGGGCGGGCGCGGTTTTCTTGCCATGCCGCGCGATTCCTGCAATAGGTATGGGAATCAGGATGATGCGCGCAAGGGCGGTGCGCGCACTGTGGAATAAGGGGGGCTACGGATGATGTGGGAAACGCGATTTTCCGCCAATGCACGGACGGGCGGCGGGCAGGAGCTGGCCGAAGAAGCCGGACGGATATGCGAGAGGCGGTTCCGCCACGCCGATGCCGGACATCCGGCAACGCAGGAGTTGCGACGGCTGGCGGAACGCTGGTGTGTTAGAGATTTGACGGCGGGCAGGCGTCCCTTTGCGTTTGTGCATACGCCGGAGGCAACGGGAGCGTGCGGTGCTGAAGGGGGCGGACGTCCTTGTGCGCCCGGTCTGCATGGCTTGCCCAGTGTGCATGGCTTGCAGGATTCCGCCGGTGAGCGGGAGGACCCGCTGGACGTGTTGCAGACCGACTTCAGCCTGCCTTCGCTGCCGCTGGTGGTGATGGAACTGCAGAAGACCGTGGCTGACCCGGAGAGTTCCGCAGCCGATGTGGCAGCCGTGGTTGCCAAGGATGCAGGGTTGACGGCTTTTTTGCTGCGTCTGGTAAACAGCGCGTTCTACAGTTTTCCTTCTCAGATAGACACCATATCCCGCGCTGTGGCGATTGTGGGCACGCGGCAACTGGGACAACTGGCTCTAGGCGCCTGTGTCATGGACATGTTCCGGCATGTGCCGGGCAAGGTCATGGATCTGACGGCGTTCTGGAAGCACTCCATAGCCGTGGGTATGCTTTCGCGCCGCCTTGCGGAACGCGTGCGGCTGCCTGAGCCGGAAAGGTTTTTTGTCTGCGGCCTGCTGCACGATATCGGATTTGTGATGCTGTGCGCGGCAAAACCGCGTAAAGCCGCCGAGGTGTTGCGCGTGGCGCAGGAGCGGTCCGTTCCCCTGTTTGTTGCCGAGGCAGAAGTGATGGGTTACGACCATGCCCGTCTGGGCGGTATGCTGCTGCGCAAATGGAATTTCCCCTTCCCGCTGGCGGCGGGGGTGCTGCACCATCATCTGCCGGAAAAGTCTGCGCAGTTCACGGAGCCGCTTATTGTGCATGTGGCGGATGTGATGGCCAAGGCACTGGGGATTTGTGCCACGCCGGAGGCGTATGTGCCGCCGCTGAGCCCGGACGCGTGGAGTCGCACCGGGCTTGCACCCGAAGACCTGGGGGCTGTGGAGCGCGGGTTGTATGAGGTGCTGGAGGATATGTGCCGCTCCCTGCTGGGCTGACGTGGCTGGGTGCGGACTGCACGGCAACCCTGCATCTTTTCACGGATTTTCGCAGCCGTGTAACCGGCAGGGCGGAGCGGGCGTCTTGAGTGGCAAGCACTTTGCAATGATGAATGCACACTGGCAAAATCATGACGCAAGGCGCTTGATACCAAGGAGGAAGCCCATGCTTTTTTTACTCGGCGGTAATGAAAAGAAGTCCCGCAAGGCCGAAAACGGTCGCACGGAAAATATGGAAGTGGTCAAGGACCTTTTTCTGACGGGACGTTTTCCCGTGGTGACCACGGAATCGATGGAAGGAAGGGTGCTGGGCAAGGTGCTCGGTCTGGTTGTGTGCCGGGGCTATGATTCCGACGAGGCGTTTTTCGGCATGGCGGCCCGTGCCGTGAACAAGGGGGCGCAGGCTATCATAGGCTACAAGGAGAACGTGGCCTTCCATCCTGACGGAAGCAAATATTTTTGCTGTTATGGAACAGCCGTGCAGTTTGAGAAGCCCAAGAAGGCACTGACCATCTGATATTTTTCTGATATTTCACGGGTGTCGCTCAGATATTCCTCAGATGTTTCTCAGATATTTCTCGGATGTCTTCCGGATCTCTGTTTGACAGGCTGCCGGACGGTGGCACGAAGACCGCATGCCACGTCATGAGAATGACGCTGCCTGTCCGTCCGGAGAACAGCGTATGCACATGGCCCGCCCGGTCAAAAAACCGGGCGGGCCTTTTCCATGTCGTGTCCGGGGCAGGTGTTGTGGTTAATAGGAAAGCACCAGCGTGTCCGGTCTTGTTACCGCCTCCACGCCGCCGCCTTCCCGCGCGGAGACGCCGGGCAGCAGATCGGCTGTGGTCATGCTGCCCACATGCTTCATGCACATGGGACAGGCAAGCACGGTGCCGCCCTCATCCATGAACTGCCGCAGCATGTCGGCAATGGTCTGCCCGTCCGCATAGCGGGGAGAGGGCTTGCCCGCATGCACGAGTTCCACGCCGTAGGTATTGAAAAACAGCGTGGCCTGCATGCCTTTGTTTTTCATGATGGCGCGTGTGAACTGAATGGCCATGGCGGCCCGGTTGGTATCGTTTGTGGTGATGTTGGCAAAGACATGGCGTTGTGATTCCGCCATGCCGGGAGCCGCGTTGCAAAAGAGCAGTGCCAAGGCGACAAAAGTTGCCACAAGAATGTTCCGCATCGTTTTTCCTCCGTTCGGGCTGGTGATGGAGTGCTTACTGTATGCGAAGGCCGTAGTTTTGCCAGTATTATTTGCGGGCTGCGGGAGGGCTTGCATAGCAGCCGGGACAAGGGGCCAAGAACCGAATGTCCGGACATGCATGGTATTGACAGAGCCGTTGCGCAGGCGTGTGCTCTTAGGTATATACTGGGGAAACCGCCCGACCGGGGCGGGACGCTGAGCCGGAGAACGAACCATGCGCACCCCCTGTCCCCGTTGTGAGATGCTGCCCGATTCCCCGCCCGATGAGGGGGTTTTGTATGTTGTTCCGCCTATCACCGAGGCCCGTCAGTCGCTTGGGAGGTATCTTGACGGCGCGGGAATGCCGTATGAACTGGTCACGCACGGAGTGTTTGCCATTCCTTACGGACCGGGAGGGGTGGAGCGGCTCTGTTCAGACTATTTCTGCACCTTGGGTGCTCTTGAAGCCCGTGATACACGTACCCTGACCCTGAAGCGGGGCAGCATTGTTTCTGTGTGCGATATACTTCGTGCGCAGCCCCTTTCTGCCCTTCTTGCGCGGATGCACGGGCGGTGGCTTTCCGGCATTATCGCCGATGAGCGCATTGTCACATACTTTCATCCCATTGTACGCGCCGAGGCTCCGCTTGAGGTGTATGCCTACGAGTGCCTTGCCAGAGGGATGGAGAACGATGGCAGCATTATTGCTCCGGACCGCATGTTTTCCGTGGCCCGTGATGCCGACATTCTGTTCAATCTGGACAGGGCATGCCGTCTTGCGGCAATTCGCGATGCGCGGCGTTGTCGGGGCGATGCAATGGTCTTTATCAATTTCAATCCCACGGCCATCTACAAGCCGGAGTTCTGTCTGCGCACCACATTGGAGGCCATGGAAGAGGCTGGTTTTACTCCGGCCAATGTGGTCTTTGAAGTAGTGGAAAGCGATCATGTGGGCGATGTGGGGCATCTGCTTTCTGTGCTGGATTACTACAGGGAACGAGGTTTCCGCGTGGCGCTGGACGATCTGGGAGCGGGCTACGGATCATTGAACCTGCTTTCGCAGCTCAGGCCGGACTACATCAAGCTGGATATACAGCTCGTGCGGAATGTGGATTCCGATTCCTACAAGGCACGTATTACGGAAAACCTGCTGGAACTTGCGACCCGGTTGGATATTCCTTCCATTGCCGAGGGCGTGGAGACGGTGGCCGAGTGGCAGTGGCTGAAGGCGCATGGGGCGCGTCTTGTGCAGGGGTATCTCTTTGCCAGACCTGCTGCCGAACCGCCTCGGCCTGTTCTGCCGGGCAGGGGGTGACGTGCCGTTGGCACTGGCGGGGTGATGCTATGCCCCGTGTTGTAAGGTGCAGCATGGATGCATCAAATGAGAAAAGGCCGCCCCGGATGGGACGGCCTTTGTTGCGTTGTCGGATGGTCTTGCCTGCGGATGCTAACCCCAGCGGTGCGTGGGGAACATCTCGCCGGATTTGGTGATGATGAGGGCCTCGCGTCCGGGCAGGCTGTTCATGAACTGCAGCCCCGCGCGGGTCTGCATGATGCTGACAGCCGTTGCCAGTGCGTCCGCCTCCATGACGGAGGGGGCGGTGACGGACACGGAAGCCATGTTGTTCGGGCTTTTGCCGGAAACAGGGCTGACAAGGTGCGAGTAGAGGCGCTGCTTATCGTAGAACACCTCATAGCCGCCGGAGGTGGCTATGGCACCGGTGTTCATGGTGATGACAGCGGGATGCACCCCCTGCTTGTCCGGGTCCTGAATGGCAATGGTCCACGCGGTGCCCTTGGCGTTTTCGCCCATGGTACGGATGTCGCCGCCTGCGTTGATCATGTGGCTTGAGGCTCCGTGCGCTGCGAGAACGGCGGAAGCCTTATCCACGATGTAGCCCTTGGCAATGCCGTCCAGCGTGATGCCCATGCCCTGACGGGCAAGGCGCACGTTGCTGCCGGAAACCCGCACGCCGTCATGTCCCACCAGAGACAGGGCATGTTCGAACTCATCTTTTGAGAGGGTAAGTGCGCCGTTCAGGTTTTTCTTGGCGCGGTAGAGATCTACCACGGGTTTGACGGTGATGTCGAAGGCGTTGTCCGACAGGGAGCCGAAACGCAGGGCGCGGTCCATGACCTCGGCAAGTTCGGCGGGGATGCCGGAAACCTTGCCTTGATCGTTGAGGACGGAAACCGGCGTTGCGGCATCGTAGCGGCTGAAGATGCCCTCAAGGCGCGCAATTTCTTCAAAGGCGCGCCCGACAGCCTCTTCGCCCAGCTGCTTCGATTCGTGCAGGGCGGTTATGGTGACGATGGTGCCCATCATCAGACGTGTCTGATGCACGGAATGTTCCTTGCCCACGCGGGCGGCCTCGCAGACCATGGGCAGCGCGCCGTTCACGGCGGCTCCGAGGCCGAGAAGACCGCATGCCGTGAGGAACTGGCGACGATTGGTATACATGCTCTTCGCTCCTTTAGGCAGTGGGCTGGGGTTGTTCCGGTGCCTGTGCCGGGGCGGCGGCTGCGGCGGCTGCCGCTTCCCGCGCCTTGGCGGCCGAGCTTACGGAGCACATGAGACGCAGGATGTTGCGGGGGCAGGCCTCCACGCACGCTTCCTCGCAGTCCGGCCCGTAGGCAAGGCAGACAGCCTGATCTATCTGGATGCGACCGTCCGGGTTGCTGATGGCTGTGGCGGGGCATTTTTTGATGCACTTGCCGCAGTTTATGCAACCGGCCTCGCACACGTTCATCACGTCCTTCATCTTGTCCTTGGTGGAACAGAAGACCTGAACGCGGGCGCGGCGGGGGATCATCTCCAGAATATGGTTGGGGCAGACACCCACACATGCGCCGCAGGCAACGCATTTGTCGGGATCTATCCGTACCAGGTCGTTTTCAATGTACATGGCGTTGAAGTTACACACCTTAACGCAGTCGCCGAAGCCAAGGCAGGAGAAGCGGCACGCGTCAGGCCCGTCTTCCAGCTGCGCGGAAGCCGCGCAGGAGGAGAGGCCCTGATAGTCGTACTTTTTGGCAACCTTGCCCTGGTCCTTCACGCAACGGCGGAAGGATATCTGCGGGTCGGCACCGCCGGCGGCTTTGCCGGACAGTTCGCCCACCTTGGCCGCCACGTCCGGGCCACCGGCGCAGCAGAGCCCTGCAGAAACCGATGGGTCCTGTATAACGGCGGCTGCATACGCATCGCAGCCTGCAAAGCCGCAACCGCCGCAGTTGGCGCCGGGCAGAGCTTCAGACACGGCAGCCACTCTGGGGTCTTCTTCCACGTAGAACACGCGGGAAGCCACAGAGAGCACGACTGCGGCGATAAAGCCCAGTGCCAGCAGAGAAAGCACAGATGTCAGCATAATGCTATCCTTGTGGTTTGCCCCCATGCTTGGGGGTCAATTACCGCGAATCCGCCCTACCCTAAATCATGCCTGCAAACGCCATGAACGACATGGACATGATCCCCGCGATGACCAGACCGGCGGGAACGCCTTTCATGGACAGCGGCAGGCGGGATATCTCCATCCGTTCACGGATGCTGGCAAGAAGCACCAGAGCCAGCATGAAGCCGAGCCCGGTGGCGAAGGAGTAGTAGACGGACGTGCCCAGGTCATACGAGTTGCGCTGCACCAGAATGGCGACGCCGAGCACGGCGCAGTTGGTCGTAATCAGGGGCAGGAAGATGCCAAGCGAACTGTACAGCGGCGGAATGGCCTTTTTGAGGAACATTTCCACAAGCTGGACCAGGGAGGCGATGACCAGAATAAACATGATGGTCTGCAAGTACCCGAGGTCCAGCGGAATGAGCACGAGAGACTGAATGAGCCATGTAATCGGCGTGGCAATGAGCATGACGAAGATAACCGCGCCGCCCATGCCTATGGATACGCCCTTTTCCTTGGAACACCCAAGGTAGGGGCACTGGCCCAGATATTGGGCCAGAACGACGTTGTTGACGAAGACGGCTGAAATGAGAAGCAGGAAGTACTCTAACATGGACTACGCTCCTATTCCCGGCCCATGGCGCAGGCGCGACAGGCGTCGCAACCGGGCATGGGGTTTTCAGCGGGGTTTTCGCCGCGCCGTTTGGCCTGAACGATGTTCAGCATGTTCATGCCCGCCAGCAGCAGACCCAGAGTGACGAATGCGCCCGGGGCCTCTACCATGAAGTGCACGGGCTGGAATCCGGGGCCGAATATTTCGCGCCCGAACAGGGTGCCAAGGCCCAGAAGCTCGCGGATGCCGCCCAGCAGGGTGAGCGACAGGGTAAAGCCTATGCCCATGCCCAGACCGTCGGCGATGGCGAGATGCACGGGGTTTTTACCCGCAAAGGCCTCTGCCCGGCCGAGAATGAGGCAGTTCACAACGATAAGGGGCACGAAGATGCCCAATTGCTGATACAGAGGATAGGTGTATGCCTGCATGAGCAGTTCTACCGAAACCACCAGCGAGGCGGCGATGGCGATGTAGCAGGCGATACGGACTTTTTTGGGGATGATGTTGCGGATGAGCGAAATGACCGCGTTGGACATGGTCAGAACGAAGATAACCGCAAGCCCCATACCCAGACCGTTTTCCGCGGACTTGGTCACGGCGAGAATGGGGCACAGGCCCAGCATCAGCCGGAACGGTGGCAGCTCAGCCCACAAGCCTTTGGAAAACTCTTTCCACATACTGGCCATTGTTTTCTCCTTTAGAGGATCACGGCCGGCTACTGCCAGGTTTCCGTGGCTTCGGATTTGAGGGCCTGATACACCTTAGCCGCGTTCTGCACAGCCGTGATGACGCCGAGGCTGGAAATGGTCGCGCCGGACAGTGTGTCTATCTGTCCGCCTGCGGATTTCTGGCTGATGGCCATGGGCTGGTTTCTGAACTGCTTGGTGAACCGGGCGTCCGCGACAACGGTACCGAGGCCCGGCGTTTCCTTCATGGTGGTAACGCCGATGCCGGTGAGGGTATCGTTCTGCACGTTGAAGCCGACCATAACGCCGATGTCGCCGCCAAAGCCGCCGCCGAAGTCTTCAAGCGCCAGCGCAACGAGCTTGCCGCCCTTGAGCGCGGGAAACACGTTGATTTCTTTGCCGGTAACCGGATTGACGAACTTCTTTCTGTCCGCGATGGGGTCGTTGTCGGCATCGGCCAGCACCTGCTGGATAGCCGGACCCTGCACGAAGGTGAGAACCTGCATTTCAATGGCCGGGGCCGTCATCTGCTTGAGATAGGAGAGACAGAACCCGGAAAGGCCGCATATGGCGGAGAGAACCACGATCATTTTGATTATTTCACGCATGGCCTACCTCGCTCCAAACGGTTTGGGCTTGATCAGGTCCACGAGGGGGCTGACCATGTTGGAGAGCAGCACCGCGAACATGACGCCGTCCGGGTACTGGCCGTAGGTCCGGATGAGAATGACCAGCACCCCGCCGATGATGCCATATACCAGACGGGATACGCAGCCTACGGGGGAGGAGTTGGTGTCTGTCATCAGGAAGAAGGCCGCCAGAACGGTGGAGCCGGTGAACAGGTGGAACAGGGGGCTGGCGTACACGGTGGGATCGATGAAGTAGTACACCGAACCGAGACCCAGCACGCCGACGATGAAGCCCACCGGGGCCTGCCAGCGGATGGTGCCGCGCACGATCAGGTAGATGCCGCCGATGAGCAGCGCACCCACCTGTGCCGCTCCCAGTGCGCCCAGCTGGGCACCGGAGAGGAGGGCGGGAATGCCGAAGTCGGCCACCTTATCCACGCCGAAGTACTTGAGCTGGGTAAGGGGGTTGATCATTTCCGTATTCAGCAGCACGGCATCGGGGTCCATAAAGATGGGCCACGAAACGCTGCAGAACGCCCAGCCCACGGCGGGACCGGCCACGGGAGAGCCGCCCAGTTCGCCGAACAGCATTTTGCCCATGAGCATGGTCACGGTGGAGCCGGCCACAACCAGCCACCACGGTGCGCCTGCGGGCACAATGAAGGCGAAGAGCAGGCCGTAAACCACGGCGTGCAGGTCGTCTACCATGACTTCGCGGTTCATGAGCCGGGTGGCCAGAACTTCAACCACTATGGCGGTGGAAACGGAAAGCGCCATGACGCGCGCGGCTTCCATGCCATACCAGTACAGCGCACCCACCACGGCGGGAGCAAGGGCGATGAGGATATTACGCATCATGCCCTGTATGCTGGTGCCGCAATGGAAGTGGGGCGCAGCCCCTACGGCGAGGAACGGAGCGGCTGGCAAAGCTTCTTTAGCCATTATGCTACCCCCTCTTCACCCTGCAGGGAGCAGGCGCTTACCTGTGCTTCCTTAAGGGCAATCTGATGTTTGCCGAGTCTGATTATCTGCAGCATGGGCCTGCGGGCCGGGCAGTAGTAAGCGCAAAGGCCGCATTCCATGCAGTGCTGGATGCCTTCCTTGGTGCAGTGGTCGTACTGGCGCACTTCCACGTACCGGGAGACGAGGCCGGGCATGATGCGGGCCGGACAGTTGAGCACGCATTCGCCGCAGCTTATGCACTGGTGGTTGGTTACGGGAGCAAAGGTGCCTTGTTTGATAAGGAACAGGCCCGCCGTATCCTTGCCGATGCCGAGCATGAGGTTGGCTGTTGCGCTGCCGCGCATGGGGCCGCCCACGATGACCATGTCGCCGTCGGCAATCTGGTGCCCGGCGTGCTGCAGCAGCACGCTGACGGGAGTGCCGATTTTTACGGTGTAGTTCACGCCCTGCACGCTGACCACGGCTTCCGTGAGCGGCAGGCCGGTTTCGGCCACGCGGCCGAGGTTGTACAGCGTGTGCAGGGGCAGCACCCGGTAGCCGGAGCTCTTCTCGCTGCCGCTGACCTTGGCGATGAGCAGCTCATCCAGACTGTTGGGGTATTCCGCCTTGACGCCCGCAGAGGTGACGCCGGAAAGAGACGTTTGGGCACCTTCCGGGCAGGCAAGAACCATCTTGCTGGCGGGGGAGAGCTTGCGCAGCACGCCAAGTCCGGCTTCCAGCGTGGCCTTGTGGGCAGAGAGCATGGTCTCCGCAAAGGTGATGCCGGGTTCCGGGTTCAGGCCGTTAATGATCAGGGTGTCGCACTTCTTGAGCAGGGGGCGGGTGTCCACGCCCAGTTCCTTAAGTGCGGCGGCAAGGGGCTCGCCTTGCAGAGACGCAAGGTTTACGGGAGCGGGAGATGCGGGAACAGCCGGAGCCTCGCCCTCGGCCGGGGCTTCCAGCGCGGCCACCACAACGCAGTCTGCTGTGATGTCTGCCACTGTGCCGGGGATGCCGGAGTGCAGGTTGCCTGTCTTGGCGTTTTTGTGGTCCGCTACCAGCGTGCCAGCGCCCACAACGGCCTTTTTCTTCACCGTCTTTGTCTCGTGCCCGGCCAGCGGGATGCGGAGTTCGGCGGGAACAGGACCGTCAAGAAAGCTACCCTTGTCTCCGTAGGTCAGGGAGAATTTAGCGTTACTCATTATGCTACCCTACCGGAAATGACACTGGTTACACTCGTCCTTCTTGTAAGGACCGACGGCCTTTTCCTCATGACACCCCATGCAACTGTCGTGCAGAGCGGTCATCCGGTTGGGGATGACTTCTTCCAGTGCCTTGTCGCTGTGGCAGTAAGTGCACTTGGTGAACTTTTTGTCCAGCATGCCGGCGCTGAGGGCGTCCTTCTGGTTCTGCTCGCCATGGCAGTTGCCGCAGCCCTTGAGCTGCTCGTCGAACATGTCCTGATGGCAGGCCTGACACTTCACGTGCACGGCATCGCGCAGCGAGAGCAGGGCCCCGCTTGCTTCGGAACTGTGGCAGTCGGCGCAGTTCATCGGTTCCGGTTCAATGCTGGTGTCTTCGTGGTGGCAGTCTGTACAGGAGGCTATGTCCTCATGCATTTTGTGGCCCCAGTCATGATTCTTGGCGAATTCGACATGGTGGCAGGTTACGCACTGAAGGTCTTTGGGGAAGGAGGCTTCATGCCCCGTTACCCATGCGGCGGTGACTTCGGCCCCATGGCATTGACCGCAGGAAAGGGGTTCTGTGTCCCCTGCTACGGTCTCGTGGTGACAGGTTTCGCAGGCAATGTCGTAGTCCCTTGCATGGACAACATGATTGAAGACAACCTTGCCGCCCGCGTTGTCGAGAAGAACGCGGGTGGGGACTGCCTCCGACTGGGTCGGGGTCATGTAGCCGAAAAGGGCCACGGCTGCCAGAATACCGGTCAGCACTGCAATGGGAAAGTATCTCTTTGACAAGGTACACCTTCCTCGAAACTTGGTGTTAAGGCGAACTGCACAAAATACGAAAGATATCTGTTGGCTGGATTGGTTTAGACCATTTTGCAAATTTTGAAAAGAAGGTCTTGTTCTTTTGCATTCCCGCACATGGACGGCCAAGTCTCTTCTGTTTTCAGGAGGTTAATGCTTGGATTGATCGGTCAAACACGCGGTGGGCACGGTTTTGGGCACGAAATTTCGGAAAAAAAACGTGTAAAAATGAGCGGCTGAAGCGTGTTTTATTTCCTCCCGCAGCAGTCAGGAATTATTACAGAAGGAGCGTGCAGCGGTTATAGTGCAGCAACGGTCTTAGGCAGGGAATTGGCTGCGCCTGCGTGATGAGGTGCGGGCGGCGGTGTGCAGGAGAAAGGACTGCAGAAGAAATCCCCGGCAGCATGACGCCGCCGGGGACAGTGTGAGTAGTGCGTGGACGTACGCGCGTGTTGCCGCAGGTCAGCGGGATGTGCCGCGCATCTCCGTGATAAGGGATTCCAGCTTTTTTGCCAGTTCGGCAAGGCTGCTTACGGCTTCCGCCGCCTGTGTCATGCCGTCTGCCGTTTCTCCGGCGATGCGGCTTATGTCGTCCACCGCGCGGTTTATCTCTTCGCTGGTGGCGGACTGCTGCTCTGCCGCCGTGGCAATGGCCCGCACCTGATCGGAGTTGTCCTCGGAAAGATGCACAATCTTTTCCAGCGCCGCTCCCGACTGGCTTGCCAGTGCGGTGGCCTTTTCCACGCTTTCGGCAGCCGCGTCCATGCTCTGGATGTTGGTGCGCGCGCTCGCCTGTATGGCGTGGATGGCCTGCCCCACTTCCTTGGTGGCCTGCATGGTCTTTTCTGCCAGCTTGCGCACCTCGTCCGCCACCACGGCAAAACCGCGTCCGGCATCGCCCGCGCGGGCGGCTTCTATGGCGGCGTTCAGCGCAAGCAGGTTGGTCTGGTCCGCGATGTCGGAAATGACGTCCATGATGCGGGTTATGTCGTCAGCCTGCTTGCCGAGCAGGGTCATTTCCTGCTTGAGGGTCTGGGCCTGCTCATGCACCTTGCTGATGGCGGCCACGGAATCTTCCACGATCTTCGAGCCGGTGAGGGCCTGTTCGCGGGCGGCTTCCGCGCTGGCGGCTGAGTTGCCTGAGCTGCGGGCGACCTCCAGCACGGTGGCGTTCATTTCTTCCATGGCGGTTGCCGTTTCGCCGGTGCGGGCGGATTGCTGTTCCATACCTGCGGAAACTTCGTCCACCTGAGCGGAAAGGGCTTCTGCCGCAAGGGAGACTTTGTTGGCGATGTCTGCCGCCTCGGAAGCCACATGCTGCATGGTTGTGAGCAGGGAAGAAGCCTTTTCTCCCTGCTGCCGCGCCTCTTCCAGCGCCGCTTCGGCCCGTGTGGTCTGGGCGGCCGCCTCCACGGTTTTTTCTCCGGCTTCCTGCATCTTGGTTTTCAGGTTGCCCACCATGGATTCGATGGAGTCTTTCACCTCGCCCAGTTCGGCGGGGAAGTCGCCTTCCGGCCTGGCGTTCAGGTTGCCGCCTGCAACAGATACGGCAAAGCCCTGAATACGCAGCAGGGGAGAGATGATGTTCCGGTTCATGAGAGACCAGACAACGCCGAAGATGAGCAGCAGGATGCCCGATGTGACTCCGGCGATGGTGAACTGGGCGCGGGTGACGGCGGCGTTTACCTCATCCAGAGAGCTGATGATCTGGAATGCGCCGTGGATTTCGCCCACTTTCCAGCCTTCTTTTATGCCGCCCACGGCATCGCGTTCCCCTTTGGGGTCGCCGTGGCAGTACAGGCATTCCTGCGTCAGCCGGATGGGGCGGAAAAAGCGGACCAGATCATTGGTGACTATAATTTTTTCGGGCTGATTGGTTCTGGTGAATTCGCGGAGCACCTCCAGTTCCAGCGCCGTTGGCGTGTTCACGGGGTTGCGGGGCGATACCTTGGGAACGCGCAACTGGTAGCCGGCCTCTTCTGCCTTAAGGGCGGCGGTGCGCATGGCGGTGACCACGGGAACGGCTTCGATAACTTTGTCGGAAGGCAGTTCGTCAAAGGGTTTGATAACACCGATGCTCAGCTTGCGGGACATTTCTTCCCGCGTTGCCTCGGCCATGAGGACAAGGGCGCGGCTTTTCTGGATGGTGGCGTCTATGGCATCACTCCGGATATCACTGATGCGTTGCCAGGCCATAATGCTTGCCACCAGCACGGGGCCGAGCAGGGCGAGGATGAGGATTCTCCATTTGATGCTCAGCGCGGCTTTTTGCTTGCTCACGGGTGTTCTCCTCCGGCGTGTTGCCGGATGATGTTGCGCAGGCGGGCGTTACGCCGCTGCACAAAGTTGATGATTGACGAGCGTATTATCGGCAACATAGCGTATTTTCTTGATGCCATGCGGGAACAGTGAGCGGAGCATCCCCCCCGCCTGCTGTTTTGACTGAATACTAGCCCAAACAAACGCGCATGGATAGTGGGCAACTGCAACAGGCGGGTAATATTGTGCCGCTTCTTTTCCTAATGCGTGGTGCTGTATCGGATAAGGCCATAAGGCTGATGTTGTTTGGCTTGGCAGGGATGGTTCTGCTGTGTCTTGGTACAGTGGCCCGGGCAGAACCTGTGCGGGAAATATTGCCTTTTTCCATTCACGGGGTGCGTCTGGGGGACCGGCTGCGGGATGTGACGGCGCGGTTTCCCCAGTTGCGCACATCGTCCCTGCGGACACGGGACGGCGTGCTGCTGGGGGTGCGTGCGCACACGCAGCAGGGGTACAGTGATGGTGGGTTTTTTTCCGTGCTCTTTCAGCCGGAAGACATGGGGGGCGGTGCGTGGAATGTGACGCTGAACACGCGCAGGCGTTCGCCGGATGAGCGGTTGGAGAATGTGCTGGCCCGGCATGTGGAGCAATATGGGCCGTATGACCTGCTGTGCCGCGTATCCTATGCCGGACATGCGGTCTATCATATATATTGGGGCAGCGCGCCTGCGGACTGTTCCGCGCCGGGGATGCGCCCGGCAACGGCCCATTTGTATCTGAATCTTGTGCTCGGTTCATGGACCGAAGAGTTTCTTGTTCTTTCGGCCCCTATGTTCGGCGGCGGGGTGACGCCGGAATAGCTTCCCCTGCGTGGCGGTGTGTAGGGCAGCGGGGTGGAGGAAGAGAAGGTTCGGCTCCGGGGGATGGCCCCCCGGAGTCAGGCCGGGACGCCTAATTCTGATTGCGGCGTTCCCACAGCTTCATTTCCTTCATTTTTTTACGACGCTCGCGTTGCAGCGACTTGCACACAAGGGGGGTGCCTTTTTTGTAGCCACACCGCTCACGGTATTCCTCCACGGTCATTCCGTGGGTGGCGATGTGTTTTTTGGTAAGTATTTTGAATGACTTGCCGCACTCTACACAGGTTATGGATTTTTCCTTGATGGCCTTTTTGGGGTCCATATCGAAGGTTTCGCTTTCATCTGTCCCTGCGCAGCCCTCGCTTATGATTTTTATGCCATCCGCCAGCTTTTTGACCATGGTGGTGATTTCTTCTTCCGTCATGGTGCGGACACTGGCTTGCGCCTTCACGATCTCCAAGGCTTCCTTCAGGTAGTTTTCCATTTCTTCGCTCCTCCGGGTGGCGGTTGCACGATAGCGCAACAGGCGCGGCGGTGTGCCACGACTCCGAAGTCTTATTCCAGAAAACATTAAAAAGCGCAATGGCTTTTGAGAAAACTGCAGTGCCGGCTCCTTAAGCAGGGCTTTTCCCAGACGCTGTTAGAGAAGAAGCATGGTTGCAGGTTTGTTACGATAATGGGATTGGCGTGTGCCTTTTCCATGTGTGTGTATACTGTAAGAAATGCTCTCTTCACGGTAGGCGATAAAAGCGCGTTGCGCTGTTGTGTCTGAAATACAACAATCGGAATGGCTTTTTTTTGCAGGTTATGCAATCTCTATCGATTGCAGCGGAGTAATCAAAGGAGTTACAAGGCCCGTTTCTCCGCCACGCTCCTTCCATGTGCCGCGATATCCATTGTTACGCATCAGGCCGGTGGCGCAGGATTCTGTGCCCGGAAGGCTGTGTATGTTCCGGCGGAGTAGACCTTTGCCGGTATTGTCCGTATATTGGCCGTACAGGAGCCGAATATGAAATATATCATCTTCGAAGATTTTTCCGGCCAGCCAGTGCCGTTCATTTTTCCGCAGCGCGTGGACCATGCGGACATGCGCGAGCAGTTACCCTACTCCAAGGTGCTGTCCGCCGGATACGTGCTTATGGAGGGGGGCGAGTTCTGCTGCTACGGTGGCAGCCCTGAATTGCAGGTGACCTCCAGCCCGGAAGACGCCGAAACCATTACCCGCAAATTCGCGCGCCGGGAAAGTCTGGTGCACAACGCATGACCAAGGTGCTGGTTGTCGCGGGGACGCACAGCGGGTGCGGCAAGACGCTGTTCAGTCTGGCACTGATGGCGGCACTTGTGCGTCGCGGCTATTCCGTGCAGGCATTCAAGGCGGGGCCTGACTTTATTGATCCGGGGTTCCATGCCTTGGCTACCGGGCGCGCATCGCACGCGCTGGACGGCTGGATGACCGACAGTGCAGCCGTGCGCGATATCTTTATGCGCTACACGGTGCACGCACAGAACAGACCGGACGTTGCCATTGTGGAAGGAGTTATGGGGCTGTTTGACGGAGCTTCCGGCTCCGGTGAAGACGGCTCCACCGCGCAGATTGCCAAGTGGTTGAACGCCCCGGTTCTGCTGGTGGTGGATGCGCGTTCCATGGCGCGTTCTGCCGCCGCCGTGGTGCGCGGATTTGCAGGCTTTGATCCGGACGTGCGCATTGCCGCCGCTGTCTTCAACCGCGTGGGCAGCGACAACCATGCCGCCCTGCTCCGTGAAGCTATGGAGACCCATTGCCCTGACGTTGCGCTGGCTGGCTGCCTTGGACGTGACGAGGCGCTGGTTGTGCCCTCGCGGCATCTGGGGCTGGTTACCGCGCTGGAGCATCCTCTTACCACGAAGCGGCTGGATGCCATGGCGGGATGGCTGGAGCGGGGAGTGGATGTGCCTGCCCTGCTGGATATGCTGCCGGAAGTGCACCCCGGACTGCCGCCACTGCGGGAGGTGGTTCCGGTGCGGGCACGTATAGGCGTGGCACGGGATGCCGCATTCTGCTTCTATTACGAGGAAAACCTGCGCCTGTTGCAGGAAGCCGGGGCGGAGCTGTGCTTTTTCTCTCCCCTTGCGGATACGGAATTGCCGGATGTGGACGGGCTGTACTTCGGCGGAGGGTATCCGGAAGTGCATGCCGGGGGGCTGACCGCCAATTACGGCATGCGGCAGGCGGTGCGGGCTTTTTCGGAAAGCGGCAGGCCCGTGTATGCGGAGTGCGGCGGATTTATGTATCTGATGCGCGACCTGCAAACGCCGGACGGCGACATACTGCCCATGTGCGGTTGCTTTGCCGCCCGGTGCCGCATGGATGCGCAGCGTCGTGCACTGGGGTACCGCGAGGTGACCACCATGGCGCCTTCTCTGCTCGGGGGGGCGTGGACCGTGGCGCGCGGGCACGAGTTTCACTATTCCTACATTGCGGAAAAAGATCCGGAGGCCCTTGCTATTTATAAGGTGAGGGACAGGAAGGATTGGCGGGAAGAGTCCGAAGGCTTTTTGCGCAACAACACGCTGGGCTCGTACATTCATCTGCATTTCGGCTCCAACCCGGAGGTCGCTCCGGCCTTTGTGGACGCCTGCGTGCGGCTGCGCCGTAGGGATGCAGGCTGTGCTGACGTACAGGCCCGGCTTGTTGCCTCGCGGTAGGGGGCGTCCCGCGTTGCTTTGACCATTTTCGGTGACCATTGTTAGTCTTTATCAAGGCTTGTTTCAGAGCCGTTTTTCAGGTCTGTTTCAGGGAGAGCCAATTTGTCCCCGACCACGCTGCAGCCTTACTTTGCGCCGGACACCATAGAGGCGCGTTCGTTTGCCATCATCGACGCCGAAGTACCCGCCCCGCGCCCCTTTGAGGGGGGCGAGTGGGAGATTGTGCGCCGCCTCATCCATACCTCGGCGGATTTTGACCTGCTGAACCATGTGGTTTTTCATCCCCGCGCCGTGGAGGCGGGCATGGCGGCCCTTGCCGCAGGATGCACCGTATTTACCGACACGGAGATGGCCCGCGCAGGTATTCCCGTGCGGCGCATGGAGCCTTTGGGGTGCACCGTGCAGTGCCTGCTCAACCGCCCGGATGTGGTGGCCGCCGCCAAGGAGCAGGGCACAACCCGCGCCCGTGCGGCTATGGACGCGGCACGGGGGCTGCTGGGCGGCTGTATTCTTGCCATTGGCAATGCGCCCACGGCGCTTATCCGGCTCATGGAGCATCTGGAATCCGGCGGCCCTGCCCCGGCGCTGGTGGTGGGAATGCCTGTTGGTTTTGTGAATGCAGCGGAATCAAAGGCTATTCTTGTGGAGCAGGCGGGGGTTCCCTTCATTGCCATACGCGGGCGGAAAGGTGGATCGCCCCTTGCCGCTGCCACCGTGAATGCGCTGGCTGAAATGGTTTTGCGTCAAAAATAGCATTTTTGTAAAACCGCATTCCGTTATCTGGATACCGTAAAAATCCTCTTTTCACGCCATGTTAGGGTGCTGCCTGCTGTTGGGTGCGTTCCGAGTGCCTACAAAAACGTAGGTTATTGCTTTTATTGTCAAAATGTTACAATAATGGCAACTGATCAACAGCAGGGAAGAGGAGTTGTCTATGAAAAAGGAAGTCTGCCAGCCCTTGTGCCAGCGTTTATGCCGGTTCACGGGCCTGCCCACACGGATGGCGATACGCTTGGCAATGGTTTGGGTGACGTGGGCGGCTCCGGCATATGCGTATGCTGCGCAGGAAAACGGGGGGGCTGGCTGGCTGTCCGCGGGCGTGGTGGCGGGTGTGGCGTTGCTTGCCGCGCTCTTAGGCTGGCTGCGGGTGTTTGCGGCCGGGCGGCGTGAGACAGCTATGGTGCGCTGGGCGCAGGCGTTGTCTGCCCGTATCGGGAAAGAAGAGGGAGGCCGTTCCGTCGGCACTGGTGCCATGCCGGAATACAGAGAGTTTGTTGCCGCGTTGCCACAGGACGCGGCGGCTGCGTTTGCAGCACTGGCGCGGGCCGCAGATGCACTGTGCGCGGATCGCAAGGCTGCGCATGAAGCGGCTGAAGCGCATAAGGCAGCGGCGGAGGCTGCGCGCCGCGAGATTGCCGAAACACGTGCGCAGTCGGAATTGGCGCGGTGCAGGGGGTTGCTGAACTCCTCGCAGACGCTGGACGGCTCCGTTTCCGGCATACGGGAAAGCTACGGGGAACTGAGCAAGGCCGCTGCCAGCGCCAGCCGTGGATCGGAACAGCAGCAGCAACTGGCTGGAGAGGCGACCGTGGCCATGGAGCAGATGAATGCCGCCGTGCAGCAGGTGGCTGAGGCCTCCGAAGCGGCTTCTGCGCATAGTGACACGACGCGCTCGCGGGCGCAGGAAGGGGCACAGGCGGTGACCGACACGGTGCGGGCCATTACGGAAGTGCATGAGCGCACGCAGGCACTGGAGGGGATTGTCAACGGGCTGGGTGCCAAGGCGGACGCCGTGGACGAGGTGATGGAGATTATTTCGAACATTGCGGACCAGACCAACCTGCTGGCCCTGAACGCGGCCATTGAGGCTGCACGGGCGGGCGATGCGGGGCGGGGGTTCGCCGTGGTGGCCGATGAGGTGCGCAAGCTGGCGGAAAAGACCATGCAGGCCACAGGCGAGGTGGGCGGCCAGATAACCGCCATTAAGCAGGGTGTGGGGCAGACGAGGGAAAGCATGCACGCCGCCGCGCGGCAGGTGGATACGGCCACGGAACTGGCATCGCGTTCCGGCGAGTTGCTGGAAGAGATAGTGCGCCTTGCCGGAGAGAGCGCGGGGCAGATTCAGTCCATTGCGGCGGCGGCAAGCCAGCAGGCTGCAAGCGCGGAGCATATTAATACCATTATCGGCACCGTGGACGAGATTTCCGCATCCACCAGCGGGCACATGCACGAATCGTTGCGTGCTCTGCAACGGCTTTCTATCGAGGTGGACGCTCTGGCCAACCTGAACGCCGTGTTCCGCCTGATAGGCAGCGGCAAGGCGCATGAACTGATCAACACGCTTGCACAATCGCCGGAAGTGCTTTCCGGCGACCCGGCGCGGCAGGAAAAGGCCATGCGGGCCGTCATTGGCCGGTATCCTTTTGTTGAACTGCTGTTTCTCACGGACGCCAAGGGTGTGCAGCACGCGGCGAACGTGCCCCGTGCGGGCAAGGAAAGCCGGGAGGACGCCAAGGCCAAGGGCAGAAACTGGTCCGGCCGCCCGTGGTTTACCGGGCCGCTGGAAACCAATGCCCTGTATGTTTCCAGCGTCTATGTTTCTGACGCCACGGGCGCGCCGTGCATTACGGTATCTGCGCCTGTCCGTGACGCGCAGGGAGTGTTGCAGGGAGTGGTGGCGGCGGATCTGGCTATCTAGGTTATCCCCGCCCACAACACCAACCACCATCCCCTGCCGGGCAGGGCGGAAGGGCTGGACGACCGGCCCGCCACAGGCTACACACAGACGCACGGGCCGCCATGAGGCTGCCCGTGCGTTTTTGTGTACGCTGCGTATGGCCCGAAGCCCTGAACGCACGGTTGGCCTTTCACCCTTTTCCTTTTCCGTGGAGCGCATGAAGTTCATAGCTATTGATTACGGCACCCGGCGCACCGGGCTTGCGGCCACCGATGCGGGAGGGCGCATGGCCTTTCCGCGCAGGACCGTTGCCATGACCACGCGGGAGGCGTTTTTTGGGGAACTGCTGGCCTTTATTGCGGCGGAGAATCCGGCCGGGGTGGTGGTGGGGCTGCCCACGCACGTGGACGGCACGGAAATTCTGATGACGCGGCAGGTGCGCAATTTCGTGGCGCGCCTGAAGCGGCGTTGCCCGCTGCCCGTCTACTACATGACCGAGGTGCTCAGTTCGTATGAGGCTGAGGAAGACCTGCGGGCCGCCGGGCTGAATAGCCGGGAAGCGCGCAAGGTGGTGGATCAGCAGGCTGCCGTGCGGATTTTGGAAACCTTCCTTGCGCTGCCGCCGCAGCAGCGGCGCGAAGCGGAATAACCGGGCATGAGAAAGAAGATTTTGCTGTACGCCGCCGCAGCGGCGGGGGTTCTGCTGGTGGCCGCAAGCATAGGTGTGTGGTATGCGGTGCACTCCTTTATGACCACCGCGCCGGAGGCACAGGGGCAGGAGGTGCATATACGCATCCGGCCGGGATCCACCTTTGACAGGGTGGCGTGGCAGCTCAAGAAGGCCGGTGTGATCACCGATGTGGACCGGTTCCGTCTGCTGGCCCGCTACCGCAAGCAGCTTGGGGCCGTGCGGGCGGGGGAATTTGTGTTCAGCACCGGCTGGACGCCGGACCGCGTGCTGGAGGTGCTGGTTTCCGGCATTCCCGTGCAGCACAGGCTGCAGCTGCGGGAGGGGCTGACGTGGTGGGAAACGGCGCAGGCCATTGAGGAACAGGGCTTTGCACGCGCGGAAGAGCTGAAGGCCGTGTTCCACGACCCGGAGTTTCTGAAGGAGCACGGGATTCCCTTTGAGAACGCCGAGGGGTTTCTGTTTCCCGAAACGTATCTTATGGACATGCCGGAAGACCTGACCCCGGCGGCGGCACGAAACGTGGCTTCGCGTCTGGTGCGCATGTTCCGCAGCAAGACGGCTGCGCTCTGGCCGCAGGGGCTGCCGGAACCCGAAGAGTTGCGACGTGTTCTTACCATTGCCACGCTGGTGGAAAAAGAGACGTCCGTACCTGAGGAGCGGGCACGGGTGGCGGGCGTCTATACGCGGCGGCTTGAGATAGGCATGCTCATGCAGGCGGACCCCACCATCATTTACGGCATTGGGCCTGCCTTTGACGGCAACATTACCCGCGTGCATCTGCGCGATGCCGAAAACCCGTACAATACCTATGTGCACCGGGGACTGCCGCCCGGTCCCATCTGCTCGCCGGGGCTGGAAGCCATACGCGCGGCCGTGAACCCGGAACGGCATGTCTACCTGTATTTCGTTTCCCGCAAGGACGGCACCCACCACTTCAGCAAGACGCTGGAGGAGCACAACGCCGCCGTGCGCAAGTACCAGCTGGGCGGGCGACGCTAGGGGCTGCTGACGCAGCCTGCCCGGGCGATATGTTACATTGCCATGTTTTCATGTTACCGGGGCTACATGGCTTGACGCATTGTGCGATGTATCCTAAGACGGGGATAATATTCATACTCTCTTCGGGTGGGGCGTTCGCTCCCGCCATGCGGGTGTTGCTTGCGACGTTTTGTCGCTTCCTTTCCGCGCGGGGTTTCGTCGTAGGGGTGCGGCGATAGCGGTGGGTAACCAGCTGCTGCGCACGGGGTGCGCGTCGGGAGGTTCTATGCGGTTCTTGCATCATTCCCTGGGAATGAAGGTGTTTCTGCTTGTCACCGTGGCCTCGCTGCTTTCCTTTACGGGGTTGTTTCTTGCCAACTCCTACAAGCAGAAGGAGACGGCCTTCTATCTCATCCACGATTCTGCCGTGGCCATATCCGACATGCTGCTCAGCGCCATAGAGGACCCTATGTCCGTGGGCGATGATGCGGGCACCGCCGCCAAGTTTGAGCATATCCGCGAAGAGTACAAGACCATTGACGTGTTTCTGACCGACTACAACGGCGTTGTCACCTACGGCACCCGCCCGGAAACGTTGCGTAAGGAACTGGCGGGCGCGTACGGCGATGAGGGATTGTCGGCAATGGTGCGTACCTCGCTCAGGCAGCCCGGCACGGAGTTTGAGACCCTGACTATTAAGGGGACGCCCTATTTTGTTTCCACCAACACCATTCCCAATGAGGAAGGCTGCCACCATTGTCATGGAGCCAGCCGCGCCATTTTAGGCTCCATGGTCATGCTCAAGGATATTTCCGGCGAGGTGGGTATGCTGCGTTCTGCCCAGTACACCGGAGCGGGCATTTCGCTTGCGGGGCTGGTGGCACTTGTTTCCGTGCTGCTGCTGTTCATGAAGTTCGGCATTGTGAACCGCATCCGCCGCATCACCGATGTGAGCCACGAGATTGAGGAAGGCAACTACTCCATCAATTTTTCCGATTCGGGCATAGACGAGCTGGGCAGGCTGAGCGGGAATCTGGCTAAAATGGTGGAAACCATCCGTGACCAGCTGCAGTACAACCGATCGGTGCTCAACGGCATTATTGTGCCGCTGGTGGTGGTGAACAGGGAGCAGGCGGTGGATTATGCCAACGCGCCCATGCGCGCCATTCTGGGCGTGGAGGGCGATATGGCATCCATGCGCCTGAACAGGGTGCTGGAGCGGGGCGGCCACGGGGAGGACATTGTTTCCGTGGTGCTCGCCACGAAGCGCAGTGCCAGCGGGCACATGACGTACCGGCGTTCTGACGGGGTGGAGTTTCCCCTGCAATACGAGTTTTCGCCCCTGAAGGATGCGGACGGCGAGGTGACGGGCGTTATCGGCGTGATGATAGACCTGACGCAGGAAGAGAAGGACAAGGCGCGCATTGAGGCCAACCGCAGGAACCTGCTGACTGTGGCCGAGCAGGTGACCGCCATTTCCATGAATCTTGCCTCTGCGGCGCAGCAGCTTTCCAGCCAGATGACGGAAGTGACCGGCAACTTTGAGCAGACCGCCAGCCAGACCAGTCAGGTGGCAACCGCCATGGAAGAGATGAATGTGACCGTGATGGAGGTGACGCAGAGCGCGGCATCTACGGCACAGATGGCGGAGAAGGCCAGTGCGGAGGCTTCTACCGGCGGGCAGGAGATGGCTGCCACCGTGCGTGAGACGCAGGAAATGTCTGACCATGCGGCCACGATGGCGGAAAGCCTGAACGCGCTGGCTGACAGCGCACAGAATATCGGCAACGTGATCGGCGTGATTAACGACATAGCGGACCAGACCAACCTGCTGGCGCTGAACGCCGCCATTGAGGCCGCCCGTGCCGGTGAAGCCGGACGGGGATTTGCCGTGGTGGCGGACGAGGTGCGCAAGCTGGCTGAGAAGACCATGACCGCCACCCGTGAGGTGGAGGAAGCTGTGGTGCTGATACAGGAAAGTACGCGCAGTGCCGTGCAGGGCATGAACGACACGCGCAAGCGCAGCGTGAGTACGGCGGAAAAGGCGGGGCAGACGGGAAGCATATTTGCCAACATTGTGAAGCGGTCGGAAGACATGGCGGACATGGTGCGGTCCATTGCCACGGCTTCTGAGCAGCAGTCTGCCACCAGCGAGGAGATTAACCGGAGCATTAATGCCATTAATGATCTTTCCCAAGCCATTGCCGGGCGCATTCAGGAAGCCAACGACGCCATCCGCGAGGTGGCGGGCATGGCGCACAAGCTGAACGTGATGGTGGAGCGGTTTAAAGAGTAATAATGGCAGTGCCGGAATGGTGTGGTACGGTGTTGCTCTTTATGCGGAGTGCGCTGCACCGGGCAGGGTACACCGCCTGACAGAGTGACCGGCAATTCAGCACAGCGGGGGAGATATGAGCACATCTGCGATTGAACGGCGCAAACATTCGCGCCTGGAACTCAAGGCATACGGATTTAAGCACAGGTGCAGGCTGCACAGCAACGGCTCGGCACAGGACCTGTATCTTATAGACATCAGCCCCGGCGGGGCGCGGGTAAAGATGGCGCAGCCGGGAAGCCGCGTGCCGGACATGCTTGCTGCGGTGGTGTTTGACACCATGCTCAATGCCGAAGGAATGCGGCTGAACGGGCTGGAAAGCACCGTGCGCTGGCATAGCGGAGAAGAGTTTGGGCTGCGCTTTGAGCTTGAGCTTGAGCTTGCCTCTTCCGATTTGCAGGCATTGCTTGCCCCGTAAGGTGGGGAAACTGTGCGGCGTATCAGTGTGGAAAAATTGCTACAGGGGATTGAATTGAAGGAGAGGAGCGTGTATGCTTCGGCATGGTAGGAATCTTTACTGCTAAGATTCGCCCTCCTGTCAGGCAGGGGGATTCATTCATGATAATCCGTACGATAAGGAGGCATTCATGCCCAAGTTTCTTGAGATCTACCGGTGTAAGCACTGCGGCAACATGGTTGAAGTGATGGTGGGCGGCGGCGCAGAACTGGTGTGCTGCGGCGAGGAAATGCATCTGGAAGCCGAAGGCACTGTTGACGCAGCACGCGAAAAGCATGTGCCGGTCATTGAAAAGACCGCCACCGGTTACAAGGTGTCTGTGGGTGCAGTGCTGCATCCCATGGAAGCCAAGCACTGGATACAGTGGATTGAGCTTGTGGCCGACGGCGTGAGCTACACCAAGTTCCTCAATCCCGGCGATACACCGGTGGCTGAATTCTGCATTCAGGCCTCCAAGGTTACGGCGCGTGAATACTGCAACCTGCATGGCCACTGGAAGGCTGAGCTGTAAAAGAACAAGTAAAAAGGAATACTCCGATGCAGAAGTACGTTTGCACCATTTGCGGCTATGAATATGATCCGGCTGAAGGCGACCCCGACAACGGCGTGGCTGCCGGAACCAAGTTTGAAGACGTGGCTTCCGATTGGGTATGCCCCGTGTGCGGCGCACCCAAGAGTGAGTTTGAACCCGCGTAACCCGCGGTGGATATGAAAGCCAAGCCCCCGGACCATGCGGTCCGGGGGCTTTGTCTGTTTAAAGGGAGGCGTCGTCCACCACGCGGGCGTTGCCGCCATTGCCGCTGTGGCCATTATGGCCGGAGGCAAGGGAATCGAGCACCAGTTTTTTGAAGCGCTTTTTCCAGTCATCGCCGTGCATCTGGGCGGCAAGGTATTCCAGCGTGTGCAGCACGGGGCGTTTTTCCTGCATGTTCAGCAGGATGCGCGCGATACCTACCTTGCAGGAGGGGCAGCCCACGATGACGGGTTCTCCCTCGCCGTAGCCGGTGAGCGAGGCTTCCATATTCATCTGCTTGCGTCCGCGCAGCTTGTTGTAGATTTCCGGGTTGGTCATGGCACCCATGCCCGATTCTCCGCAGCAGCCGGGGGTTATCTCCACGCTGGCGCCGGAGAAGTCTGCAAGCGCCTTCTGGTATACCCCGGCAGCCTTGACCTTGTGCACGCCGCTCCATTCCGCATGGCAAGCAGCGTGGTAGAGGAGCTTGCCACCCTGCGCGAAGCGTGCGGGGGGAGTGCGCTCCATGAGCAACTGCGTCATATCCTTGTGGATAAGCCCTGCCTTGAGCGATTCCGGCAGGTTGTATTTTTCCAGCCCTTCGCGGCAGGAGCCGCAGGCGGTGATGACGTGGGTGACATTCAGCCCCTGCGCGGCGGCTTTTTCCAGCAGCCCGGTCATGGCGGTGAGGTTGGATTCGCGGTTTTTGCGGTAGAGGGTATCTTTGCCTGCTGCCAGCAGGGGGTAGCCGCAGCACTGGTGTTTATCCGGCATGATCACGGCAAAGCCAGCCCGGAGCATGAGGACCAGCCCGGCTAGGCCGATGTTGCGGTAGAACAGTGCGCCGCCGCAGCCGGGGAAGTAGAACACCGTTTCCAGCGGCTTTGCTTCCGTACGGGATTTGGGGATGAAGATGGACCCCTTGTCCAGCCGGATGGCTTCCGCAAGGCTGTTGTAGCCGACCTCCGGCCCGGGGCCGGAAAAGAGCGGGTTATCCAGTCCCGAACGCCATGAAGCGGGGATAAGTTTGAGTGCCCTGTTCTGCAGCTTCTGGCCCATGGCGGCAAGCTTTGCGGCGCGCGGTGCCCGGCCGGAAATGTCTGCCGCAATGTAATCCAGCACCTTGGATTTGATAGGGTGCCCGCCCGCGCCTTCTTCATCCACAAAGGCGCGCAGCTCCAGCGCCACACTGGAGGAGTTTATCTTCACCGGGCACACGGCGGTACACTTGCCGCAGCCGGTGCAGTGCTCCACAAGCTGCCGCAACTGGGTGAGCAGGTTTTCGTCCGGCTTGCCCTTGTTCACCTGCGAGTAGTAGACCGCCTCAAGCAGCGCGCCGAGGCTGAGGTTTTTGTTACGCGGGTGGTAGAGGAGCGATTTTTCCGGGAAGAACATGGGGCAGACCTGCTTGCACTTGCCGCAGCGGGTGCACACCTGAATGTTGGTGAGCAGGCCGATGAGCCTGTCCTTGTCTGCGAGGCCGGAGGCCTGAATGTCCTTGATGAGCCTGTTGAAGGAGAAGGTGAACGGCTTGACCGGCGTTTCGCGCTGGGTAAGCTTGGCCGGATTCATGATGGAATGCGGGTCCACGCGGCTCTTGAAGGTCTTCAGGGCCTGCATCTTCTCTTCGGACAGGAACTTGATCTTGGTGATGCCGATGCCGTGCTCGCCCGTGACCTCGCCATGCATCTCCTGCGCCTTGGTCATGACGGCGTCTGCCACTTCTTCGGCATTATGCAGCATGATGGGGTCGTTGGAGTTTACGGGGATGTTCACGTGACAGTTGCCGTCGCCCGCGTGCATGTGGTTGGCCACGATGATGCGGGTGGCGAGCATGTGCTCGTATATCTTCTGGAAGGTGCGCTTGAGCGCGGGATAGTTCTCCGAAAGCTCGTCGAAGTAGGCGGTGGTTCTGTCCAGCATTTCCTGATCGGAAAGTTCGGCCGTGGGCACCTTGCCCTGCGCCACCTTGGAGGCGAACGTGAACTCGCGGTTCAGGGACTTGTCTTCCATGGGCATGCCGGGAACGCGGCCCACGTCCTGCAATGCGGCGCGGTAGGCCTTGCCCATGCATTCCTGATTGAGCTTTTCGATGAAGTCGGAAAAGTCGGGGATGACGTCGATGGGGATGACGATATCTTCGTTGATCTTGAAGCCGGACGTGCGGCGGGCGATGGCCGAGAGTTTGTGCCGGTCTTCCCAGTAGTGTTCCGCCTGCGCGGCATCTTTGGCGACAAAGGCGTCCACCATGTCGTAGGGCGCACAGATATCCACGATGTCGCGCACGTTCTTTTCCAGCGCGGGTTCATCGTTGGAGTCCAGTTGCAGGATGAGCACGGAGATGGGCTTGCCCTCGTACTGCGTGGACTTTTTCTGGTATTCGATGGCTTCTACATATTTGATGCCGAACTCTTCCAGCGCGGATATCTTTACCAGATCGCCCTGTGTGCGGATGGTATCGCGCAGGGCCACTATCTGCTTGATAACCAGCATGGCGTTGTGCATGGAACGCCCGAAGAATTCCAGCACCACCACGCGGAAATGCTTCTGCGGCGGATGGCAGACGAAGCGTGCCTCCACGATGATGCCGTCTGTGCCTTCCTTCTGCACGCCGGGAAGTCCGCCGAGGAATTTGTTGGTGACGTCCTTGCCCAGACCGGGTTTGCGGATTTCGTCTCCCTTCAGGGTGATGACGGTGCGCACGCCGCCGGAGACGTCTTTGACCTCGAACACGGCGGTTTCGGTTTCCATGATCTTGTGGCGGGGGTGGGCCACCCGCTCCACATCCACGATTTCGCCGGTGGGAGTGACCATGCGGTAGGAGAGGATGTTGTCCAGCGTGGTGCCGTATTCAAAGGCTGAGGGACCGCCGGAGTTTTCTGCAATATTACCGCCTATGGTGGACGCCGCCTTGGACGCGGGGTCTACGGTGAAGAGCATGCCCTTGTCCGCCGCCGCCTTGATGGCGGACGCGGTGATGACGCCCGCCTCTACGGTGAGGGTCATGTCGCCTGTGTTCACTTCCCTGATGCGGCTGAGCTTTTGCAGCGTCATAACCACCGTGCGCTTGCGGGCGGGAATGGCGCCGCCCGTACAGCCGGACGCGCCGCCGCGCGGGATGAGGGCGAACTTCATCTCGTTGGCAAGGCACACCACGGCGCTGACCTCTTCTGCGCTGGCGGGGGCGACCACAAGCAGCGGCAGCTCCATGCGCAGGTCTGTGGCATCGGTGGAGCATTCCACCAGCGAGCCGGGGCGCAGGTCTATGCGGTCGCGCGGGATCACCTGCCCGATGCGCCTGATGAGCTCGTCGCGGAATTCCATGTCGGAATCGTAGGAGCTCCAGAACATGGTAAGCCCTTCGCGCAGGGTGGTGGCGTAATGGTGGGCAAGGCCGGGCACGGTCTGATCGAAGCGGGCCTGCACGCTCTGGCGCACGGTTTCCGCATCGATGAACGGGTTGTACCGGACAAGGAACAACTCTTCTGCAAGCGCTATGGCCGTTTCGCGGACTGCCTCGGGCCAGTCCTCGAACTCGTCCAGATCGATACGCAGCACCCGGTGCACGAGAAACTCTGAGCCTATGGAAATGTGTGGACCTTTGTGCGGCATTATCTTTACTCCCAGTATTTCGGAAAAGAGAACTCTTATAGGGATTTTTTCCGAGGTTGGCAACTGAACTGATTGCTCACTCAATGCAGGGTGGTTCTTCCACCTGTGATCACGTGCGACCACGTGTGATCACGTTTGACCACGTGTGACCATGTGTGACCGGATGCGGGAGGGCGGCTTTTTGCATAGAAGGGGGCCATGGTCTTTGTGCCGGAGCGGATGAAGAGACGGCTTGAACGTGAATAATTATGTGGCTCTGTGCGGGGTGACGGGTTTTGCCGGGCGGCGGCTGTGGGGGTAGGAGGTGCAGGCGGGCGTGGCAAATCACTTGGTTTTCCGGCGCTTCTGGAGTATTTCCCCAAAGGACCGTTATTCCTTTACGCAGGTGGTGCGCATGGTATTGAGATCTGACAAGGCCAAGCTGGTATCCGTTCTTTCCGGGATCATGCTGGCGGCGTTCGTGTTTATTGCGGTGGTAAACTATCAGGTTTCCAGACGGTTCATACGTGAGGAGATTGTAAATTCCTCACTGCCGCTGCTGCGCGACACCATCTTTTCTGAAATTCATTCCGACCTGATGCAGCCTATTCACGTGTCATCTGTGATGGCCAACGATACCTTTCTGAAGGACTGGGCATTGAGCGGTGAGCGTGACCCTGAGCTTGTACGCAAGTATCTGCTGCGCATCCATGAGGAATTCGGCTTTTTTTCCACCTTTTTTGTCTCGGCGGCAACGGGGCGGTATTATCATTTCAACGATGTGCTCAAGACCGTTGCACGCGAGGATGAGCACGACGGGTGGTATTATTCGTTTCTGGATTCGCCCATGATCATGCGGCTGGACGTGGACACCAACGAGGCGGCGGATAACGCGCTGACCGTGTTCATCAACTACCGCGTGCTCGATTATGACGGCAACACCATAGGCGTGACGGGCGTGGGCCTGCACATGGAGACGCTGGCGCGGTTTTTCGGAGGGTTCGCCCATCTGGGCGGGCGCACCGTGTTTCTGACGGACACCCGCGGGCAGGTGCAGGTGCATCCGAATACCGCGCTGGTCATGAAGAGCGGGCTGGCGGACGTGACCACGCCGGAGGCGGCGGCAGCGGTGCTGAAGGAGCGCAATGCCGCTGTGGATTTTGCCTATGAGGGGGATGACGGATATGTGTACCTTACCGCGCGCTACATACCGGAGATAGACTGGTATCTTGTGGTGCAGCAGCCGGAGCAGATTGCCCTGCTCTCCGCACGGGAGAACCTTGTGCGCACGGTGGGGGCGGGGGTGCTGGTGACGCTGGCGGTGCTTATGGTGAGTGTGCTCACGGTGAACCGCTACCAGCGCAGGCTGGAGGAACAGGCGCGCACGGACGTGCTGACCGGTCTGGACAACCGCAGGGGGCTGGAAATGAAGTTCGCCTTGCTGCATGCCATGATGGGGCGCGGCGGGCTGCCTTTTTCACTTGCCGTTATGGACCTGAACGGATTCAAGGATATTAACGATACTTACGGGCACGCGGCGGGCGACCATGTGTTGCAGGGATTTTCGCGCCTTGCCGAGGAGTGCTTCCGTGAGACGGACACCATAGCCCGGTGGGGCGGAGACGAGTTTATGTTGCTGATTATGGGCGGCGAGGCGGCCGCAGGGGCTGTGCTGGAGCGTTTCCGGGAGCGGCTGGCGGCAGAGCCTGTGGCGCGGGCGGACGGCAGGGATATTTTTGTTTCGGTGAGCTGCGGCCTTTCTGCCGTGCTGCCGGAAGACACGCTGGACAGTGCCTACCTGCGGGCCGACAAGGCCATGTATGCCGACAAGCGCGATGTGGCAGGCCCGTGCGCACCGTACGCCCCGCACTCTGGCGGGGGGGAGCGGTAAGGCCGGAAGCGGGCCGTTTGCTGTCGTGTTTTTCCGCCGCGTGTGCTACGCTGAGAGCGGAGGAAGCACATGACCGAGCAGCCCTATTGCCACAGGACCGGGGCGGAAGCGCGTTTTGCCCTGTATCAGGAACTCATGGCCCGCAAGGTGCGGACCATACTGCTGCTCTCCACACCCTACGACGCATGGGTGATGGAGGAGGACTGCAAGCTCTCTGAACGGCTTGTCAGTGAATACCGGGGGCTTAACCTCAGCCAGCCTCCACGCCTGACGTGGGTTTCTTCCTTCGATGAGGTGCCCCGCGTCCTTGAGGAGCAGTCGTTCGACATGCTCATCCTCATGTCCAACTTCGGGCCGGAAGACCTGCGTGCGCTGCGCGCAAGTGTGAAGGCTCCGCATCCCAACATGCCCGTGGTCATGCTCACGCATCAGGCAGCGGAAGACACCGAAACCCTGCGCAGCATGGGCGTGGACCGTTTTTTTGTCTGGACCGGCAATGCGGACCTGCTGCTTGCCATAGTCAAGCTGGCGGAAGACGGGCTGAACGTGGAACGGGACACGGAAACAGCCGGTGTGCGGGTTATTATTCTGGTGGAAGATTCGCCGGTCTTTATATCTTCGCTGCTTCCCATACTCTACCGCGAACTGGTGCTGCAGGCCCAGCAGGTTATTCACGAGGGGCTGAATCAGGAACACCGGCTGCTGGCCATGCGCGCCCGCCCCAAGATTCTGGTGGCGGAGAACTTTGAACAGGCCATGGAATACTTTGAGCGGTACCAGCATTATGTGCTGGGGGTTATATCCGATGTGCGTTTTCCCCGGGGGGGCGTGCAGACGGAGGAAGCGGGAGTGGCGCTTTTGCGCGGCATACGCGGGCGGCGCGGAGATATTCCGCTGTTGCTGACCAGTTCCGAATCGGCCAACGGTGCAAAGGCGCGTGATATTCCGGCCTTTTTTGTGGACAAGAATTCCCCCATGCTGCTTGCCGAGGTGCGGCGGTTTGTGGCGGAACAGCTCGGATTCGGGGATTTTGTGTTCCGTGATGCGCAGGGCGGGGAGATTGGGCGGGCTTCCAGCATGCACGGGGTGGAGAAGATGCTGCGCACCATTCCCGATGATGTGTTCCTTGCCCATTGCGACCGCAATGACTTTTCCCGCTGGTTCTTTGCTCGCAACGAGTTTGAACTTGCCTGCGTGATGCGGCCTCTCTCGCACAACGACTTTGCATCGCCCCTTATGCTGCGTGATTATCTGCTCACGCTCATACGTGACCGCATACGCGCCCGGCAGCGGGGGGTGGTGGTCACCTTCCATGCCGGAGACTTTGACCCTGAGACGGATTTTCTCAAGATGGGCAAGGGGTCGCTGGGCGGCAAGGGGCGCGGTCTGGCGTATCTGTTCCGCCTGATGGCGCGGCACGAATGGCTGCATGCCAAGTACCCCGGCATTCTCATTGCGCCGCCGCGCACGGTGGCAGTGGGAACGGACGCCTACGACGCCTTTATGCGTATTAACAACCTGAAGTACCTTGCCAAGGCCGACGGGTCCGGCACAGAGGTGACAGACGAGGAGGTGGCGCGGCAGTTTCTGGCGGGCAAGATGCCCGGCTGGCTGGAGCACCACCTGCGGGCCTATCTGCGCGAGGTGCGCGGCCCGCTTACGGTGCGCTCATCCAGTCTGCTGGAAGACGCGCAGTTTCAGGCCTATGCCGGTCTGTACGCCACCCGGATGCTGCCCAACAACCACCCGGACCCGCAGGAACGGCTGCGTCAGTTGCTGGATGCCGTGCGGCTGGTGTATGCCTCCACCTGCTGTCAGGCTCCCAAGGCGTTTTCGCGCCGGGTGAAGCTGCGCCCGGATGAGGAGAAGATGGGGCTGGTGATACAGGAAGTGGTGGGCAGGCAGTACGGGCAGCATTATTATCCCGCCCTGTCCGGGGTGGCGCAGTCGCACAACTATTACCCCTTCGGGCGCATGGGCACGGTGGATGGTGTTGCCACCGTGGCCATGGGGCTGGGCAAGCTGGTCATGGACGGGGGCACGGCACTGCGCTTTTCGCCGCGGCATCCCCAGTTGCTGCCGCAGTTCGCCTCTGCGGCGGATATGATGCATAATGCCCAGTCGCGGTTTTACAGCCTGTACATGGGACAGGAAGGCGAAGACCCGCCGCAGGCGTGCGCTGACCGGCTGGTGCTGCGCGATGTGTGCGATGCCGAGCCTGCGGGGCCTCTTTCTTTTCTGGCAAGCACCTACGATCCGCGGGAAGGCGTGTTGCGCGACACCACCGATATGCCCGGGGCGCGGGTGCTGCTTTTTTCGCAGCTTCTGCGGCATGGGCAGTTTCCGCTTTCCGGGCTGATTACCGATGTGCTGGGGGTGGCGGAAGAGGCCATGGGCGGTGCCGTGGAGCTGGAATTTTGCGTGGATATGCCTGAACCCGGTGCGAAGGAGACGGATGCGCGGTATCCCGCAGGGCGGTTTGCCCTGCTGCAGATGCGGCCCATGAGCGCACGGGCGGAGGTGCGGCGTGTGGTCATTACCGATGAGGAACGCCGGGTGGCGGTATGCCGTTCTGCCAATGCGCTGGGCAACAGCGAACGGCGGGACATTCGGGATATAGTGTTTGTGCGGCGGGAGAGCTTTGACGTTTCCCGCACGCAGGAGATGGCGCGCGAGATTGCCGCCATGAATCGTGCGCTGGTGGCTGAGGGCAGGCCGTACCTGCTCATCGGTTTCGGCCGGTGGGGGTCTGCGGACCGCTGGCTGGGCATTCCCGTGGGCTGGCAGGATATCAGCGGGGTTGCCGCCATGGTGGAAACCGCTGCGGAGAATCTGCGGGTGGAACCTTCGCAGGGGTCGCACTTTTTTCATAATCTTACCACGCTGGGTATTCATTATATCATGGTGGGGCAGCAGGGGGACGACCTGCTGGACTGGGCGTGGCTTGAGTCGCTGCCTGTCCGCGAGGAGGGCGTGTTCACGCGGTGGGTGCGCCTTGAAGAACCTGTGGTGCTCAAGGTGGACGGGCGCAGCTCGCAGTGTGTTATTCTGCCCGGAACGGACGACAGATAGTCAATACAGATACGGGCCAGAGAACGGGCCAGAGAACGGGCCGGATACGGCCTAGATACGGAACAGATACGGCCAGATACGGAACAGATAACGGGGCGCACAAAAGGGCGGATAACGGAGACAGCATGTTCGAATCCATACGGCACCACAGCGGAAAGCAGGGAAGGGAAGCGGGCGATGCCGTGTATGCGGGCGAGGGAAAGTCCTTCAGCCCCGTGCTGCTGCATGTGGCCTATACCGGCACCGAACTGGAAGAGACGGTGCAGACGTTTCCGTTTGTTCTGCCCCCCCTGCGTACAACGTGCGGCGGGGCGCGGGAAGATGCGGACAGCCGCATGACTGCGGCAGAGGCAGTGCCGCAAGGGGGTTCCGCCGGGGAACACGGACGGAACACGGCTGCTGTTGCCGCCGGCGGAGTGCCTGCCGGTGCAGTGCCCTATTGCGAGGGGACTGGCGACAAAGGGGCTGGCGAGAAAGGGACTGGCGAGAAAGGGACTGATAACGAGGGGATTGGCAACGCTCCTTCGGGAACAGGTATAGCGGATACCTGCGAAGACGCAGGAGGGCCGAGCCATCTGCTCATTCTGAGCGGGCTGCACGAGGCGGAACAGGTGCAGGCGGTGGCGGACTGGTTCGGCCTGCATCCGCTTTCTGTGGAAGATATTCTGAACACGGGACACAGGCCCAGTCTGGAAGAGTATGATGACCATGTGATCATGACCTTTCGCCAGATTGAGTACGAGCCGGGGACGCTGCGGCTTAAAGAGCGGCACGCGGCGGTGGCGTGCCGGGAGAACGTGGTGGTGGGGTTTCTGGAGGAACCGGGACCGGTGTGGGAGGGCGTGCTGGGCAGACTGCGCAAGGGGAGGGGACGTGTGCGGCGGCTGGGGTCCATGTATCTGGTCATTGCCATGCTGGACGCGCTGGTGGACGGATATTACGCCACCCTGAGCGCCATTGGCGCGGATATGCAGGAACTGGAGGAGCGGTTGGGCGAAGGGGATATGGACGAGCAGGCGCTGAAGGATATTTATACCCTGAAGCGTACGGTGGTGGGACTGCGCAACGCGCTTATGCCCGCGCGGCAGGCGCTGGGGGCGCTGCATATGAACGAGGCAGTGGAGATTGACGATGGGACGGCCCCGTTTCTTGCAGACGTGAAGGGGCATGCCGAGCAGGTGGTGGAATCGGTGCAGGCGTTGCTCGACCTGCTCTCCGGCATGCTGGACGTGCAGATATCGCTTGCGGGCATGCGCATGAACAAGGTGATGAAGCTGCTCACCATTATAGCCACCATCTTTATACCGCTTACCTTCATAGCCGGTGTGTACGGCATGAACTTTCAGCGCGTGCCTGAACTGGAGTGGGAGTATGGCTATTATCTGGCTCTGGCCTTCATGGGCGGGCTGGGCGGTATAATGGTTTATCTTTTCAAGAAGAACCGCTGGCTGTAGCCGGACCCCAAGATACGCCGGGCATACCCGGCGCAGGTAAAGGTATTGCGCCGCCCCGCAAGCAGTCTGCTATGCCTTGGTTTCCGGTGCCGCCATGACGGGGGCGGCCTGCACCTGCTGCAATCCCGGTGCGCTGCGGATGTGCAGGTCCATCTGCGGGAAGGCTATCTCGATATTGGCTTCCCGGAAGGCCTTGTCCACGGCAAAACGCAGGTCGGAAAGGGCACGCAGCGAATTGTCTATGTCATTTATCCAGACCCGCAGGATGAAATCCAGACTGCTCGCCCCGAAGTCGTTGAATATGACGGCAGGGGCGGGGTGGGGAAGCACGAAAGGATTTTCGGACGCTACGCGGAGCAGCGTTTGCCGCACCAGTTCCGTATCCGAGCCGTAGGCGACGCCCACGAGCATGTCGCGGCGGATGGTGGCGTTGTTCTTGGTCCAGTTGGTGACCTGTGAGGTGACAAGCTGCGAGTTGGGAATGATGAGGGAGGCGTTGTCGAAGGTTTCTACCACGGTGGCGCGGATGCTGATGGTGCGCACCACGCACCACAGGTTGTCCACCTGAATGATATCGCCCTGCTGGATGGAACGCCCGAACAGCAGGATGAGACCGCTGAAGAAGTTGTTGAAGATGGTCTGCATGCCGAAGCCTATGCCCACGCTCAGACCACCTGCGACCACGGTGAGGCTGGTGAGGCTGACGCCGAGGATGTTCAGGCCCACCAGTCCGTACAGACCCCATATGCCGTAGGTGGCCATGGTCTTGAGGGATAGCGCAGTGCCGCGCTGCTCGCGCGGCCAGCGCAGGGCCATGCGGTCCAGCGCACCCCGTGCCAGCAGGACACAGGCGCGGGCCACGTAAAAGAGCATGGCCAGCACCAGCACACTGGCGAACCTGAGCGAAAAGCCCTGCCAGCTTATGGCGAGGTCGCCCACGCTGCGCAGTATTCCTTCCCCGAGAAATTGATAGAGCCAGTAGAAGCCCAGCGCCGTGCTGCCTGTCCAGATGAGGGGAGAGGCGGTGCCCATGACAAGGCCCTTGACCATGACGAAGCCGCCTTCATCCGGCAGGCTCTGCATGCTTCTGCCCAGCACGGCCAGCAGGCCCGCGCTGACGCCGTAGGCCACATAGGCGGTGAACCAGAACATGCACAGGAAGGCGGAAAAACGGCCGTAGCCCGCCACTGCCAGCAGCATGAATATGATGCCCATCCAGAACCAGACGTTCAGTGCAAGGGGGCCGGGGTTGGCCCGACGGTGCCCGCGTATCATATAGGCCATGAACAGGACGAGGGTGGATGTCCAGAGTGGCACAACCAGCTTGCCCGGCATTTCGCTGACCAGAATGGCGCCGCCGATCAGGAACAGCCACGCCACAGGGGCTTTGGATATGTTTATGAAGTCCGGCAGCACCAGCTTGCGCACGGCATTGGACCCCATGAGCACACCCAGCCCGAACAGGAACCAGCAGAAAACGCTGAAGGCGGGGGCCGCACCGCCGAAGATGCGCATGTCTGTGAACACCATTGCAAATCCCAGCGAGCCGATGAACCCGGCCCTGTGCAGGCGGGCCGCCAGTTCCGGCGCGGGCTGCTGGGCGCGCAGTCCGGCCCTGAGCATCGGGATGCCGCCCGCGGCGGCAAGGGCCAGGACGAACAGGGAAAGCAGGACGGCGGAGATGGCCCGTTCTTTGATGATGAGCAGTTCCTGCATGAGCGAGGCTGTGCGGATGGAGAGCCACAGGGGCAGGGAGCCCGGCTGCTTCCACAGTTCCACGGAGAGAAGCGGCTCCTTGTTGCGGAAGAAGTAATCCTGCCAGCTTGCCGCAAGCCCTGCTTCGCGTTCAATGCGTTTGGCAGTGATCTTTTCCAGCAGGGCGGTGGCCTGTTTGAGCTGGCTGTCGGCTTTTTCCTGCTGGGAGTCCAGACGGGAGCGCAGGGCGGCGGTCTGGCGTGCGTAGGCCTCCACAAGGGTTTGCATGTCCGGGGGAAGGGAGCCGGCGGGGGCGATGTCGCGGGTGGTGGCGGAACTGAGCCTGTCGCGGCGCACGGCGGCCTGTTCCGAAATGCCGCGCAGGGATTCGGCTGTCCGGCGCAGGCGGGTTTCCATGGACTCCAGTTGGCGGCTCATGGCCCGTCCCTCTATGGGATAGGCGAGGGAAAGGCGTTGCGTCAGCAGTGTTTCGCCGAACTGCTGCTTGATGGCGGTGTATTCGGTGCGGGCTTCTTCCAGCCGCTGGTCGGCGGCATCGGCTATGCTCCGCTCCGTACTGTTCAGCATGTCCAGTTCACGCTGCTTCATTTCGAGGAAGGTGCCCAACTGGGCAGAGGTGCTGGCTGTGCCCTGCACGGGGGCGAGCACTGTCAGCAAGAGGGCGATGAAGCAGGGCAGAAACAGTGCCCGCAGGCAGGAGCTGCCGGAAATGGTGGCACGGGAAAGGGGCATGGTCATCTGAATCCTCTGGAAGTCTGTGTGGCCGGGGTGTGACGAAGTCCGTGACCGGCTTGTTTGGCCGGAAGGACACTATAGCGCGGTTTGGCGCAGGAGAGAAGAGGGCGGCAACCGGGGGGAAGCGGGAAACTGCTCTGCCGCCGGGCAATGGGCAGGCTGTTGTGCGGTTTTGATGAAGGAAGGAGGTGCGCGCTTTCCTTCCTTCCTTCCTTCCTTCCTTCCTTCCTTCCTTCCGCTGTCCGGAATCTGAACAGCATGCGCGACGGGGTGCTGCCGTCTTCAGCTACGGGACGGTGATTTCTGCACCGTCTTTCGACACTGGCTGTGATCGGGGAAGGGCTGCCTGTCCGCCGGGAAGGGTGATGGTGACGGTGGTGCCCTGCGTCTCCGAAGAGGTGAAGGTGATGTCGCCCCCCATGGTGCGCGCGATGAGGTGGGCGGAGTAGGTGCCAAGCCCTGTGCCGCCTTTTTTTCCTGCGGTGACGAATTTTCCGAAAAAGTTGTTGCGTACCTCTTTCGGCACGGTGCCCGCGTTGTGCACGGAAATGAGAACGGTTTCCTTGCTTCCCGCGCCCTGCCTGTGCGCATCGATGTGGATGGTGCCATCCTTGGGCGAGGCTTCCGCCGCATTGGCGATGAGGTTGCCCAGCAGGGAGTGCAGCAGCGTTTCTTCACCCTGCAGAATCAGGTTGGTGTTTTCTCCGGCAGGAAGGCCCTGTACGGTTATGTCTGCCCGCAGTTTTCTTGCTTCCAGCGTGCCCCGCAGGTCGCGCAGGACTGTGCGGATGACGGGAAGGATGTCTGTAGGCTGCGGCTGGTAGTCATAGGTGCCCCGTTCCATGCAGTAGAGATGGAGAGACATGTTTACCAGTTTGAGCATTTTGTAGCCGGAATCCTTGATGAACTGGAGCATTTCCCGCTGTTGCTCGTTGACGGGGCCAAGGCCCATGACCACGTCCGGCAGGTTGATGATGCCGTTGAGCGGGGTTTTGAGGTCGTGGCGGGTGATGTTTTCCACGTCTTCCCTGAGCTGTTGCAGGGCTTTTTGTTCTGAGATGTCAATGAAGCTTTTGAGGTAGTATTTGCTGCCGTGCAGGTAGATATCCTTTACGCTCTCCAGAATGGGAACCACGGTGCCGTCATGGGCGGTGAGGCTGCGTTCGCCGTTTACGGACTGTGTGAAGGTACTGTTAAACGGGCAATACTCATCCTGTTCAAAGCAGATGGTGCCCATGCACGGCCTGCCAACCACATCGCCCCTTTCTGCCCGCAGGATGGCAAGGGCGGCGGGGTTGGCATCTTCTACCAGTCCGGTGCGGGCGTTTATGAGCAGCACGCCCGCCTGCAATGAGTTAAGCACGATTCTGAGCTGGTCGTTGGCCTCGGTCAGTGCCTGCGTGCGCATCTGCACTTTTTTTTCCAGACGGCGGTTATCCTCGTGGAACAGGCGGTTCACCTCCTGACTTTCCAGCGCGTGCGCGGCGGAAAGCATGACCACGGAGAAGAGTTTGCGGGTGGTATCCAGAATGTCGTCTCTGTCCTGCCGCAGTTCGCCCACCAGCATGCCCCGGATACGCTTGGATGTGCTGATGGCGTGCAGCAGGATGTGGCCTTTTTCCGGAGACAGGAAGAAACACGGGCCGTTGGTCTGCAGGGCGTAGGCAAAGGAACGGTCACGTATAAGCTCGGTGACGGTGGATTCCACGGCTTGTTCCCTTTCCGGGTTGTCACACAGCGCGAGGCGGAAATCGCCTGTTTCATCGTCCGCCAGATAGATGGCCGTGGTGACAAGGTCTATCATGCGGCGGGAGCGCAGGCATATTTCGCGCAGGATGGGCATGACCTCCGTTTGCCGGGACAGGGAGGCGGAAAAACTGCCCAGCGAGGCGGCAAGGTCCAGTGCCTCCAGCGCGGCTGCGCGTTCCCTGCGCAGCAGTTCCAGTTGAGTTTCCTGAAAGGCGATGATCTGTTCCGGTCGCATGCGTTCTCCGGCTACTTCATGAAAATGGTGAGGATGTCGTCAATCTGCCGCCGGGCTGCCAGCATGGAGGCGTTGAGGATGCTGTCCGGCACTTCCAGCGCGCGCCACATTTCCGGGGGGAGGGTGCGCACGTGCATGGTGCCGCTGAAGCCGTGGCCCATGGCAATGGCCATGGTATCGCCCAGACCGCAGATGGCGGCTTCGCGGAAGGTGGGGCGGTGGGTGGCGTGATGCTCCGCAACGCCTTCCAGCAGTTCTCCCGGCAGGTTCCAGCGGGTGAAGAGGGCCTCTGTCACATCTGTATGGTCGAAGCCGAACACGGCTTTCTCCGCTTGGTACAGGGGCATGTTCTCCGTGCGGGACAGGTTGATGGCCCACGCTATCTCGCGCGGGGCGAGTTTGAGCATGACCAGCCTGCCCACATCGTGCAGCAGGCCGATGACGAAGCAGCGTTCCTGCTGCATGCCGGGAATGTGTGAGGCGATGATGCGGCACAGCACGCCGCAGGCTATGGAATGCTGCCAGAAGCCGCGCACGGTGATGAGGCCGTCCGGCACGCCGATGAACAGGTCCATGACTGCCACGCCCAGAGCGAGTTGGCTTAGTTCGCGCGCGCCCACCAGCACCACGCCCCGGCTCAGCGAATCTATGCGCTGCCCGAAGCCGTAAAACGGGCTGTTTACCAACTGCAGGAGTTTGGCGCTCATGCTGGGGTCTTTGGAGATGACCTCGGCAAGGCGGCTTGCTGTGGAATTGGGGTCGTTCAGCGCATCGCTGATGCGGAAGTAGATGTCGGGAAAGGAGGCGAGGCCCTTGTCGCTGCTGACGAAGGATTCCAGATCCATGGGGGGGAAGGTGTCCGGCATGGGCAGGGGGTTCCAGCCGAAGGTTTCTTCTGAGATGCGCCCGCCTGCGGCAATGAGTTCCGCATAGTGCCTGCGGCACTGGGTATAGAGTTCGTGCATGGGCGGCACGCTGAGGTCGGCGTGGCGGAACAGGATATCCACGTAGCGGGTGGCGGCTTCCACGTGGTCGTGCTGCATCTCCTGAAGGGCTGCCTGCTGCGAATCCTCGCGGGAGAGGTTTTCTATATCGGCGTCTATGGCCCCCCATATATGCAGGACACGGATATGCCTTTCCTCAAGGGTTGTTCCCTTGGGCAGCAGCAGGCGGCCGTTGGCGCCTGTGGCATCCTGCGCCAGCACCATGCCGGGACGCAGGTCGGGTGCGTTTATTCTTGCCATGGGCCGTTCCGGTATCCGGTAGTTCGGTACATCAGTATGATTTGTTTGATTATGGCGGGCTGCAGCAGCCCAGTGTTTGTGTATCCTCTGATCATTCCCTCTGCTTAAAAAAAAGAATAAACGATACGGGAGAGCGGGGTGATGATTTTTTGCGGGGATGATTCGGAAAAATGCGCGCGGATGCGAACGGGGGGGTTCGCATCCGCGCGGGAAAGGGAACAGGGGAAAGTGAGCAGGGGAAAGGGCTAAAGGATGCTCACCAGCATGCGTGTGCCCACAAGGAAGAGCAGAACGGAGAAGACGCGCTTGAGCTTATCAACAGGCAGCCTGTGGGCAAGGCGCACGCCGAGGGGGGCGGTGAGCATGCTCACCGCCACGATGCCGATAAGGGCGGGGAGGTAGACGTATCCCAGCGAGTATTCGGGCAGCCCTGTGGCATGCAGGCCGTTTACGATGTAGCCGGCGCAGCCTGCGAGCGCTATGGGAAATCCGATGGCGGCGGAGGTGCCTATGGCCCTGTGCACAGGCACGTTGCCCCAGAGCATGAAGGGAACGGAGAGTGTGCCCCCGCCGATGCCCACAAGGCTGGATACGCCGCCGATGACGCCACCCGCCGCGAACATGCCCGGTTTACCCGGCATGGTGCGGGCGGGCTTGGGTTTTTTGCCCGTGAACATCTGGAAGGAGACGTAATACAGAAAGACCACGAAGAAGCCCTTGAGGAAGGAGGCGGAAAGGTGCGCGGCAAGGATGGAGCCACCGTAGGTGCCTATGAGGATGCCCAGTGTGACGTTGCGCACGATGGTCCAGTCCACGGCACCGCGCCTGTGGTGCGCCATGAAGCTGGATATGGAGGTGAAGATGATGCTTGCCATGGAGGTGCCGAGGGCTATGTGCATGATGGTTTCCGGCTGCATGCCCTGCTGGGCGAGGCAGAAGACCAGCATGGGAACGATGACGAGCCCCCCGCCCACGCCCAGCAGACCGGCGAGAACGCCCGCCACGCCGCCCACAAGGCTGTATAATGCGATGATGCTGAACATGTGTGCTGCTACTCCGGGCCGAACAGGTCGGCTTCTATGGTTTGAAGGTGCTCGTCCATGGCGTGCCGCGCTGCCTGTGCGTCTCTGGCTTCCAGCGCGTCTATGATGCGCAGGTGAAAGGCGGTGGAACAGCTTTTGCGCCGGGAAGTGCGCAGGTAGTCTGACCGGCTTTCCGAAAGTGTGTCGTGCAGGGCGGTGATCATGGACATGAGGGGCTTGTTGCCTGTGATGCGGGCGAGGGTGAGGTGGAATTCCGCGTCCAGATGCGCATCGTCCTCGTTCTGCGCGGCAAGGCGCTGCTGGTCGAAAACCAGAACTTTCAGGGCGTTTACATCGTCGAGGGTGGCGCGGGCAGCGGCGAGGGCGGCAATGCCCGGTTCCACCACGCGGCGCAGTTCCATTATGTCGCGCAGTCTGCCGCGCTGGGCCCCGAAGGCTTCTGCAAAGTCTGCCGCAAGCTGTGCTGCATCGCTGGCGCAGACGTAGGTGCCGTTGCCCTGTCTACTTTCCAGTACGCCTTTTTCCGCAAGGGCGCGCACGGCCTCGCGCACGCAGTTGCGCGAAACGCGGAAGGTTTTCGCCAGCGTGCGTTCCGGCGGAATCTTGTCACCCGGCTGCAACTGCCCGGAAGCCACGAGTGCCTGCAGGCGCTCCGCCACTTCCTGATAACGCAGTTTGGCCAGCGTTTTTTCCTGTATCTCGCCTATTGGTAGTACCATTTTCGTTTTCTCTCGATTGGTACTACCAATAGTGCGGAGCAGGTCCGGTGTCAAGGTCGTGCGGCTGGGGGAGAGGAAATGTTACTGAGGCCGGGTGGTAACGGTTTCCAGCAGAGCCATGAGCCGCAGGGCGCGTTTGCGGATGGTTGCATCGGACTGTGCGGCCACTTCCAGCGCGCTTTTGGCGGCCTGCCAGTCCCCTTCCTGCCACGCGATGATGCACAGCGCCCACTGGGCCTTGCCCTGCCAGCGGCCCTTTTCTGTGGCGAGGCCGGAGAACACCTGCCGTGCCTCGTCCATGCGGCGCATGCGGAGCAGTATCTGGCCTTTGCGGAAGCGGCGCTCCGCAGTGGGTTCCATGGCCAGAGCCTGCTGCGCCTTGTCCAGTGCGCCCGTAAGGTCACCGGTGCGGGCAAGGCCGAAGGCAAGGTGGTCCAGCAACTGGGCGGTGGCGGGTGCCTGCCCCAGCGCTTCCTTTCCCATGATGGGGGCCCCTACGGAGCTGTACAGGGAGGCGAGCTGGCGTTGTTCTTCCTCGGACGCGGGAGTTAGCTTGTGGGCCACGCCGAATGCGGCTGCCGCCTGTTCGCGGTTGCCTTCCTGCATGTGCGCGTGGCCGAGTATGCGCCACAGGTTGGTATGCTCCGGATAACGCTGCAGGCCTGTGCGGACCACCTCTGCCGCCTGCCGGGGCTTTTTCATGCGCAGGGCGCACTGGCCCAGCAGGACGAACCAGTCGTCGCGGGCTTCCGGCAGGTCTTTGAGGGGGGAGAGTGCCTCGTAGGCTTCTCCGGGTTTGCCTGCGTCCGCGAGAAGGACGGCGGCGGAAAAGACAAGCGAATGGTTTGTGCGGCCTTCCTGCTCATAAGCCTTGAGGTAGGTTTCCGCTGCCTTGAGAGGCTGCCCGGACTGGGCATAAGCTGTACCCAGATTCAGCAGGAGGCCTGAGTTTCCGGGGTAGGCCGCAGTGCCTTCTTCCAGAATGCGCACGGCCTTGGCTATGGCAGGCTCGCCGCCTATCTGCAGCAGCACGTAGCTGTAAAGTTCGTAGCCGAAGAGGTGCCTGCGTCTGGTGTCGCCCGTAAAGTAGCGGTTCAGTATCTCGTCCGCCTTGGCAAAGTTCTTGCGTTCCGCGTGGCGTTTTGCCTCGTTGAAGAGGGTGTATTCCTGCTGCGTTACCTGCCGTTGTTCGTCCTGCGGTGCCCCGAGCGCGGGGCGAACCGTTGCCAGGCCGAGCAGCAGGGCGGCGCACAGCAGCAGGGTGCGGAAGGCCCCGTATGGGGCTATGTGGATGGTAAGCATGACAGGCCTCCTTGGCGGGGCTACCGGGGGATGGTGAAGGTAAAGGGCTGGTCCGCTATGCACTGCACGGCCTCGCCGCCCTTTTTGCACGGGACGAAACGCCATTGCAGCACGGCACTGACGGCGGCGTCCAGAAAGGGGGCTGTATCGTCTGTGGTGCCGAGGGGCAGGGCTTCCATAACGGTGCCGTCGCGGCGCAGGGTTATGCGTACAAGCACCTTGGCCTCTTTGCCCTGCGCCTTTTCCCGCGAGGGATAGAGCGGGGAGGGCGCGTAGAGGGCACGGGGCTGCTCGTCCACCTCGCCCAGCGTGAGCGCGCCGCCGGACGGAGCGGACAACGCCCCCGCCTGCGACAGAGAGGGCATTCCGCTCATGGGCAGCGAGCCAGCGAATTCCGGGGCCATATCCATATTCAGGCTGGAGACTTCCATCTCAAGCTGGGGCTGCTCCAGCGACATCTCTGCGGCGGCGATTTCTTCCATGCGCTGTACCTGAGGGACATCTTTGGTGCTGTATACCTCTTCATCCTGCACGGGCGTCTCTTCGAAGGAAGACAGCCGAACGGCGCCGTGCATGAGCCGTTTATCCGGCGTTTCATGGAAGACGGCCCCTGTTACGAGGAACAGGAAGAGCAGCAGGGTCATGCCGACTCCGCCCATGGTGCTGACGGTGTTTCTTGCTGCGCGTGTCATTGCGGTTTCCTTGTAGCGACGCTGACGTTGCGCACCCCTGCCTGCCTGCACAGGTCCAGCACCTCTACCAGCACACCTGCGCGGGTGCGGACGTCGGCTGCCACGATGATGCCCAGCTCTTCGTTTTCCGCCCGCAGGGTGTGGACCCGCGCGCCGAGGGAGCGGATGTCTATGGAGCTTCCCTCCATCCAGAGCATGTTGTCTGCATCAATGGCGATGACGATCTGGACATGCTGGCTTTCCGCCGTTTCTGCGGCGGGGCGCTCCACCACCACGCCCGCCTCGCGGATGAAGCTTGTGGAGACGATGAAGAAGATGAGGAGGATGAACACCATGTCGATCATTGGGGTGAGGTCGATGTCATTGAACATTTCCGACCTGTCGGTATACCGGGACTGTCTCATTGCATGCCTCCCTGAAGATTGGCTCCGGCAGGGGACCGGGGCGGGGACGCTTCCGCCGCTACGGCCCGCAGGGCCATGACGCGAAGGCTGTTGCGCGCCTTGCGCACCTTGCGGAAAAGCACACCGCCTGCGAGCAGGCTGGGAATGGCCACGAGCAGGCCGCCCTGCGTTGTGACCAGTGCCTTGGAAATGCCCTCTGTGAGGGCGGTGTTGTCTGCATTACCGTGGATTGCCAGCGCCTTGAAGGTGACGATCATGCCTTCCACCGTGCCCAGCAGTCCCAGCAGCGGTGCCAGCGAGGCCAGCAGCAGCACGGTGCCCACGTTGGCGGATATGCCGTGCAGGCCTGCTTCTATGCGGGTGCGGATGACGCGCTGGCGCAGGCGTTTGCGCAACGGGCCTGCGGCTATGCGTGCGCAGAAGTCGGCATGGCCGCGCAGCAGCTCTTCTGCCGTTGCGGCAAGGCTGCTGCGGACAGAACTGCCGGGGCCGGAGAGGGCGCGCAGTTGCAGCGCAGTGCCGATGATGAGCGTCCAAGCCCATATGGAAATGATTCCCAGAAGGCACAGGACGAACCAGCCGGAGGAGAGGGCCTCCAGCCCGGTGGTCATGGATTCCGGCATCATGACGTTTCTCCGTTATGCCGCATGGTGATGAGGGATGTTCCGGCAACCTCCATGTCCAGCACCACGGCGTGGACGCGGCGGGTGAGGAAGTGGTGGCACAGCAGCAGCGGAATGGCCGTGAACAGGCCCACCTCTGTGGTCAGCAGGGCTTCTGAGATGCCTGCGGAGAGGAGTTTGGGGTCGCCGTTGCCGTGGGCCGTGATAACGCGGAAGGTCTGGATGATGCCGGAAACCGTGCCCAGCAGGCCCAGCAGGGGGGATACGGCCGCAAGCACGCGCAGGGTCTGGAGGAACCGCTCAAGGGGAGGCAGTTCTTCCAGAATGGATTCCTCCAGTCGTTTTTCCATGGCTTCGGCGGAGGTTGCACCATCTGCCAGTATGCGCTTTACCACGCGCTCCGCCGGGCTTGCGCCTGCACCGGAGATGCCCTGCTCCCCCTGCTCCCCCTGCTTCCCCTGTTCCACGGCCTGTTTGCCGTTTATGCGTATCCGGGCGAGGACGAAGCAACGCTCGGCAACGATGAGGCAGCCCGCAAGGCCTATGAGCAGGATGGGCCACAGAAAGATGCCGCCCTCGCGCAGGGAGGTGAGCAGGGTGCGCGGTTCCGGGGGATTGCTGAGCAGCATTGCGCCGGAAAAGTCCATGGGAACGGTGCCCTGTTCCACAGCGGCCCGTGCCGGAGTGACGTTGCTGTCAGGCGCGGGCAGAGGTGTTGCCGGACCAGTGAGGACGGCGCGTATGCGTTCCGTCTCCGCAGCGGAAGGGACGTAGGGGGCGGCATGGAGCGGGCCTGCCTCCGGGCGGGGCAGCAGGAAGCCCGTTTCCGCCCCGCCGGAGTAGACAGCCTGCATGGCTCCCACGCGCAGCACGGAGGCGGTGATGGCCGCCCCGTCGCGGCCCAGCACCGTTTCCTGCGTGAGGATGGCATGGCCGCTGTCCTGCGCCGTGCGCAGAAGGCTGTGCATGAGGAAGATGACGTCTTCCAGCGAGGGAAAGCGTTCCGGGTCTGACATGAGGGCAAGGCGGGGCTGCCATTCGCCGTGCATGGAGGCGGCAAAGGATGTGGCTCCCATACCTTTGAGCAGGCGGGCGTTGTCCCGGATGGTGTTGCCTATCTTGCGCAGGGTGTCCTGCTTGCCGTCCAGTGCGCGGGCGAGGGTGGATTCCTCGTCCCGCAGGGCGCGCAGTTCTGTTTCCAGTGCTGTTGCGCGCGTGCGTGCCTGTGCGGCGGCGGTCTTTATCCGGGCAAGCTCCTGTTGCAGGGCCTGCCGTTCGGCAGTAATATCCCTGGCCACACGGGACAGGGTTTCCTGTGCCTGCTGCTTTGTGGCTTCCGCTTCCGTGCCGACGGTGCGTAAATCCTTTCCGGCGGCTGCAGCGGGGGCAGCCTGGTCCGCCCACACCCCTTGCGGGGCGGCGAGCAGGCAGATCAGCATTATCCATTGTATCCATATGATCATGGTGCGCATCAGCGGTCCTCCCCTTGTGCCTGTGCTGCGGACGTTGTCTGATGCAGCAGGTTATCCGCATCTGTGCCGGGGGCGCTGATTGTGGCTGCAGCGCCCCTGAATTCTTCTGCCTGACCGGCGGTGTTGGGTTCTGCGGCTCCGTGCGAAGCATCCATTACCGGCTGTGAAGGGGAGAACGGCAGGACGGGCAGGGTGAGAACCTGCTTTCTTTCCAGCATATCCCGCAGGGTTGCCACCGAACGGACCGCCGCGTCATCCAGCGGGGCAAATCCGTGCCCGCGTTTCCAGTGCCAGCCGCGCGCCCCGTCGGGCGACAGGGCATACAGCCCTACGCGGCCTGTGCGGATAAGCTGCACGCCCTGCGCGACGCCGTGCGGTTCTATGATGTTATCTTCCATGTGCACGCCTGCACCGTAGGAGACTTCTGCCTGAAGGCCTTCCAGCACGCGGCGCAGTTTTTCCGCACTGGCGAGTTCGTAATCTGCAAGGGATTTATGCAGGAAGGCGATTCTGCGCGCCCGTTCTTCGCTCAGGAAGGGCATGTCGCTGTTTACAAGGGATTCCATGGCGGTGAGCGTGCGTACCAGTTCGCCCTCCAGTTCGGTCTCCATGCGTTCCAACTCCTGCCGGACGGAGCGTTGTTCGGCCACGCGGCTGCGGGCTGTTTCCACATAACGGGTGAAGGTTTCCACCTGCAGGGCGTACCAGGATTCCTCAAGCCGGGCCTGCCGGATTTCTTCCAGCAGGCGGGCCTGTTCGTTTTCCCATTCCCTGCCGCGTTCCTGCCCTGCCTTTTCCATGGTGATGGTGGAGGTGACGGAGCGCATGACCGCATCCGGGTTGGGAGCGTTTGCCGCAAGGGCGGGGGCGGCAAGCCACAGCAGGGCCATGCCCAGTATGCCGGTCATATGGGTGAAGAGGCGCAGGGCGCTGTGCGGGAGGGCCTGAGGGGGCGTGAGCATTATGGTGCGCATGGTGCGATATTCCGTTTGGGGTATGCTGATTGTCGTTGTATCGGGACTGTCCGCTTCTGTTCCGCCGTGGGGGCGGGAGAGCGGAGTGTGTATGCTGATCATGCGGGTTCTCCTGTTCCCGCCATGCCTGCGGGACGTTGCAGCGAAGGTTGCGCCGCCTGAAGCAGGCAGCGGGTGTACGGGTGCTGCGGTGCCGCGAAGACGTGCGGTGTGGGACCGGACTCCACGACGCTGCCGTTGTGCATGATGAGCACCCGGTGGCACAGGCGTCTGACCAGTGCCAGATCATGCGCGATGAACAGGCTGGAAAGGCCGTGCTTCTGCTGGAGCCGTTGCAGCAGATGGACCACCTGAAACTGGGTGTTCCTGTCCAGCGACGAGGTGGGTTCATCGAACACGATGCAGCGCGGCGCCATGACAAGCGCACGGGCAAGGCAGATGCGCTGGCACTGCCCGCCCGAAAGTTCATGCGGATAGCGGTGGCGCAGGAGCGGGTCCAGCTCCACCTCGCGCATGGCGGAGATCACGCGGGTTTCCGTTTCCTCTTCACTGAGCCGTTCCTGCGCCTTTAGTCCTTCTGCAATGCATTCCTGCACGCTGAGGCGGGGGTTCAGCGATGCCAAGGGGTCCTGAAACACGATTTGCAGCCCGGCGCGCAACGGGCGCAGGCGGGCTTCCGGCAGGGTGTGCAGCGGGGTGCCCATGAAGCGCACCTCTCCGGATGATTCCACCAGCCGGAGCACGGCAAGGCCCAGCGAGGATTTTCCGGAACCGCTTTCGCCCACGATGCCGAGGCATTCGCCCCGGTGCAGGTCGAAGCGGACGTTGCGCACGGCGTGGTGCCATGTGCGGGTTTTGCCCAGCCAGTTCTTTTCTGCCGGATAGCGCACGTTCAGGTCGCGTACGGAGAGCACAGGAAGCGTATCTGTTACCGCCGGTTGCGGGTCGCGGTCTTCTCCCCGGTACAGGAGCAGGCGGGTGTAGGGGTGTTCCGGTGCGGAGAAGAGGGCGCGGGCCGGTCCCTGCTCCACGATTTCGCCGTTGCGCATGACGCAGATGTGGTCCGCCGCCTGCTGCATCATGGGCAGGTCATGGCTGATGAGAATGATGGACATATCTCCCCGCAGCGAGAGCAGCAATTCCAGCACCTGCTGCTGGACAACGGCGTCCAGTGCGGTGGTGGGTTCATCTGCGATGAGGATATCCGGCTCGTTGGCCAGCGCCATGGCAAGCATGGCGCGCTGGCGCTGGCCGCCGGAAAGCTGGTGCGGGAAGGCGTCCATGAATCGCCGGGGATCGTTCATGCCCACCTGTTGCAGCAGCTCTGCCACCCTTTTGCGGATGCGCGCGGGGGGCCATTTTCTGTGCAGGGCAAGGCCTTCTCCTATCTGCCGGCCTATTCTGTGCAGAGGATTGAAACTGCTTAAAGGGTCCTGAAACAACATGGCGATGCGGTTTCCCCGGAGGGAGCGCATAGCTTCCCCGGAGAGGGTGGCGAGGTTGTGCCCCGAGAATTCCATGCTGCCGGAAAGAATTCTGCCGCCGGGGGGCAGCAGGCCCATGATGGCCCGGGCGGTGAGGGATTTGCCGGAGCCGCTCTCGCCCACCAGCCCCAGCACCTGCCCCTTGTGCAGCGTGAGGTTGACGTTGCGGACCACCGGGGGCGGCGTGTCCGCCGGGGAGACGGCTGCGGCGGTTCCCGGAAAGCCTATGGTCAGCCCGTGTATGTGCAGAACAGGGTTCATGCGCGTTTTCCTCCGTTGGGGTCAAAGGCATCCCGCACGGCCTCGCCGATGAACACCAGCATGCACAGCAGCCATGCCAGCACGCCGAAGGCCGTGAGTCCTATCCAGGGGGCGTGCAGATTGTTCTTGCCCTGCGCCAGCAGTTCGCCCAGCGAGGGCGACCCGGCGGGCAGCCCGAAACCGATGAAATCGAGCGAGGTGAGTGTGGTCACGGACCCGCTGAAGATGAAGGGCAGGTAGCTCAGTGTGGCCACCATGGCGTTGGGCAGGATGTGCCGGAACATGATGGTTGCATCGGACACGCCTATGGCCCGCGCCGCGCGCACGTAGTCCAACTGTCGGCAGCGCAGGAATTCTGCCCGTACCACATGGACCAGCCCCATCCAACTGAACAGCAGCATGACCAGCAGCAACGACCAGAAGCCCATGGTGATGATGCTGGACAGGATGATGAGCAGGTAGAGCACGGGCATGCCGGACCATATTTCCATGAACCGCTGGAACAGGAGATCCACCTTGCCGCCGTAGTAGCCCTGTACCGCCCCGGCGGTGACGCCCACCACGGAGCTGATGGCCGAGAGGCCGAATCCGAAAAGGATGGACAGGCGGAATCCGTAGAGGATGCGGGCCACGATATCCCGCCCCTGATCGTCTGTGCCGAGCCAGTTGCGGGCGGATGGGGGGGCGGGGAACGATTCCGCCTCGTAGTTCACCGTGTTGTGGGCGAACCGGATGGGGGGCCAGAGCATCCAGCCGTGGCGGGTGACGGAGTCTGCCACGACGGGGTCCTTGAAATTGGCAAGGATGGGCAGGTCACCGCCGAAGGCGGTTTCCGGGTAATCCTTGACCACGGGGAAGAACAGCTCGCCCCTGTACGAGACAAGCAGGGGCTTGTCGTTGGCGATGATCTCTGCGCAGAGGCTCAGGGCGAAGAAGCCGAGGAAGAGCCACAGGGACCACCAGCCGCGCCGGTGCGCGCGGAAGGCGGCAAGCCTGCGCCGGGTGAAGGGGGAGAGTTTAGCCACGCGATACCCCCCTGCTGCCGAAGGTGATGCGCGGGTCTACCATGGAGTAGGTGATGTCTGAGAGGATGCGCGTGAGCAGCCCCAGCAGCGTGAAGAGGTACAGGGTGGCGAACATGACGGGATAGTCGCGGGTCATGGCGGCTTCAAAACCCAGCAGTCCCAGCCCGTTGAGGGAGAAAATGACCTCTATGAGCACCGAGCCAGTGAAGAACATGTGGATGAAGGTGGAAGGAAATCCGGCAATGACGATGAGCATGGCATTGCGGAACACATGCCGGTAAAGCACCTGCCCCATGGTCAGGCCCTTGGCCAGTGCGGTGGCGGTGTACTGCTTGTGTATCTCGTCCAGAAACGAGTTGCGTGTGAGCGTGGTGAGGGTGGCGAATCCACCGATGACCAGTGCCGTGAGCGGCAGGGCCATGTGCCAGAAGTAATCTGCTATCTGCTGCCATAGGGTCATCTGCTCGAAACCGGGTGAGACAAGGCCCCGCAGGGGGAAGATGCTCCAGTAGCTGCCCCCCGCGAACAGCACGATGAGCAGGACGGCGAACAGGAAGCCGGGGATGGCGTCGCCAATGACCACGAGGGTGCCCGTTACCGCATCGAACCGCGTGCCCTGACGCACCGCCCGGCATATGCCGAGCGGGATGGATACCATGTAGATGATGAGGGTGCTCCATACCCCCAGCGAGACGGAGACGGGAAGGCTGTCTCCCAGAAGCTGCATGACGCTGCGACCCTTGAAGAAGCTGTCGCCGAAGTCGAAGCTGAGGTAGTTGCGCAGCATAAGGAAGAAGCGTTCGTGGATGGGCCTGTCAAAGCCGTACATGCGCGAAACCTCTTCCACCACCTCCGGCGAGAGTCCCCGGTTGCCCTTGTACAGGCCGTCTGTGGTGCCCGCGTCAAAGCTTTGCGTTCCCCCCATACCCCCGCCTGAATCGGAGGATTCTGCACCGATGCGTTCCATGAACGCTTTGTCTGCCCCTTCAAGACGCAGCAGGTACTGCTCCACAGGACCGCCGGGAGCGGACTGGATGACAAAGAAGTTCAGGGCGATGATGCCAAGGAACGTGGGAACGAGCAGCACAAGCCGCCGCAGGATATACGTGAGCATGCCTATTCTCCGCCTTTGGTGCCCGGACGCCGCAGGGCGGCTTCCCTGGCGGGGTCTGCCCACCATGAGTGGATGTCTATGCCGGAGGCGGGGGCAACGGGGGAGCGGGCGAATTTGTTCCAGTATGCCACCCGCAGCGTGGTGGAGTACCAGCCGGGGATGACGTAGGCATCGTGCAGCAGCACCCTGTCCAGCGCGCGGCAGGCATGCACAAGGCTTGCGCGGTCATGGGCGGCGATGATGTGCTCCACCAGCGCGTCCACCACGGGGGAGTTTACGCCCGCGTAATTGCGCGAGCCGGGGGTGGCGGCTGCGGCGCTGCCCCAGTAGTTGCGCTGCTCGTTGCCGGGGGAGGACGACTGGGGGATGCCGGACAGGATCATGTCGTAATCAAAATCGCGCACACGGTTTACATACTGGGTGGCATCTGCCTGCACGATATGCATACGGATGCCCAGACGTTCCAGATTTTGCCGGAAGGGCAGCACGATTCTGTTCAGGCTGGCGGAGCGTAGCAGCAGGGAGAATTCCATCTGGCGTCCCTGCGCATTGACCAGCCTGCCCTCGCGCAGGGTCCAGCCCGCTTCGCCGAACAGGGCGAGGGCCTTGGTGAGGACCGGGCGCAGGTTGCCGTCGCCCGCCGTGACGGGCACGGTGTATGCCGTATCCAGTGTTCCGGGAGGAAGCTGTTCGGTAAAGGGAGAGAGCAGGGCGAGTTCTTCCGGTGCGGGCAGGCCGCTGCTGGCGAATTCGCTGTTGCTGAAATAACTTTCGGAGCGGGTGTAGGCACCGTGGAACAGGGCGCGGTTGGTCCATTCGAAATCAAACGCCAACGCCAACGCCTGCCGGACCCTGCGGTCTGCGAAGACCGGGCGGCGGGTGTTATAGATGAAGCCGTACATGCCCTGCGGCTTGTTGGTGGAAAATTCTTCGCGCACGATGTCGCCCGCAGCGAGAGCGGGACCGGCATAGGCGTTGCCCCATGCCTTGGCCGTGCGTTCGGTATACAGGTCGAAGGCGCCGCCCTTGAAGGCTTCGCGGGCTACGGTGTCGTCCCTGTAGTATTCATAGCGCACGGAGTCAAAATTGTACCGGCCCCGGTTTACGGGCAGGTCTTTGCCCCAGTAGTCCGGCACCCGCCCGTATTCCACGTGGCTGCCCATGGAGAAGGATTTGACCCGGTAGGGGCCGCTGCCCAGAGGCGGTTCCTGCATGGGGGCTGAGAAGTTTCTTGTTTCCCAGTAGTGCTTGGGCAGGACGGGCAGCTGGGCCAGAATGACGGGCAATTCGGCGTTGTCTTTTTCTGAGAACACGAAGCGGACGCTCAGGGGGGAGAGCACCTCTGCCTTTTCCACGGACGCATAGTAATTGCGGTAGTTGGGTGCTCCCTGTTCCGTGAGCAGGCGGAAGGAGAAGGCTGCGTCTTCCGCCGTGATGGGGGTGCCGTCGTGGAAGCGGGCGGCCGGATTGATGTGGAAGGTGACGGAGGAGCGGTCCGGAGCCACTTCGAAAGATTGCGCCACCAGGCCGTAGAACTCCAAGGTATTGTAGTCCGGCGCGGCTTCTCCCAGCGTTTCCACCGTCAGCCCCATGCCTGCGGCGGTGATGCCGCGCGCGATGTAGGGGTGAAAGGAGTCGAAATTGCCGCTGGCGGACAGGCGCAGCGTGCCGCCCTTTGGGGCTTGGAGATTGGCGTGGGCAAAGTGCTCCTGATTCCACAGGTAGCGGGGGGTATCGCCCAGCCCGAGTACAGATATCGGTTCTGCTCCGGAAGCTGCGGGCAGCAGGAGCAGCGCCAGTGTCATCATCAGTGTCAGCGGGCAGCAACAGTGCCGGAGGAGTTCTTTGTGACGATGTTCTCTTTCGGTCTTCTTCCGCATGGTCTTTATCGGCCTTTTCCTTGTGGTGGTGCCGCGCCGGGGAAAAACCCCGGCGCGGCGCGGTAGTGTGATGCGGTTGCGCCGTGCGCTGCCTTCCGCATACGGCGGGCATGCTGCGGCACGGACAGGCCTGCACTAGAATTCGCAGCGGATGCCCGCGTAGACCGAGCGGCCGCGGGAGAGCGCCCCCTCTGTCACGCTGGTTTCTGTGCTCTCGCTAAATACGTTGAGCACATCCAGCAGCAGGGTGACGGTGTATTGTTCTTCCTTGAGGGCATCGAACTCGAAGGAGGCGTCTGTGACGAAGCCGCCGGAGATGACGCCCATTTTGTAGGCATTGTAGTAAGAGCTTCCGTCCGGAGACACCCATTGCGAGGAACTGGTGGCAGGGTTGGTGGCGGTGGTGCCGTATGGGGTTGCGGCGGCCTTGCGGGAATCTGTGGAGAGCCCCGATGAGGAGTCTTTCCAACGGGAGACGGAGTTCACGCGGAACCTGTCTTCGTAGAAGCTGCCCAGCCACGAGAGGGTGAGCACCAGCGGGGCGTTGTAGTCTTCCGCAGGCAGGTCGGCACGGTTGATGACCTCGCCGTTGTAGTAGACCTTGTCGTAATTGTACTTGAACCCGTTGGTGATGGTGTTTACGGCTACCTCGCTGTTATAGGCTCCGTTGAAGGTCTTGGTCTTGGATTGGGTGGCACCCAGCTTGAGCGTGTGGCTTCCCAGATGCTCGGTCTCAAAGGAGCGGCCGAGGTTGACGGTTATGCCTTCATACTCGCTTTTGCCGTCGTTGGTGAGTTCGTACAGGTTGTTGCCGCGCGTTTTGCTGATGATCTGGTCTTTGTGCTCGCGCTGCACCACTTCCACACCGTAATCAAGGCCGAGCACCGTGCCGAGGACTCCTCCGGTGATCTCGTCCGAATAGGGGGTTTTTATACCCGCCGACTGGTAGCTTCTGTCTGTACCTTGCGAGAAGGTGACTGTGGTGGTGGTCATATCGGCATTCAGGCGTTCCTGACGTGTTGATGAAGGCCGATATCTGTCGAAAGCGTAGGCTCTGAGCTGGCTGCCGTAGTATCGGTTATAGCCTGCCACCAGACGCACGGTGCCGTCGCCCATGGTGTCCAGTTCCGCCTTGAGGCGATGAGCTATGTCCGTGTTGTAGGAAAAGTCGTCGTAATCCACGCGGAAGCCGGGCGTGAGGGTGAATCGGTCCCACTGTATCTCGGTCTGTGCATAATAGCCCAGTGTGTTTAGGGTGGCTGACTGGCTGCGCTCGGCATAGCTGGTCTCTGTCTTTATCCAGCGTCCGTTGGCGGGAAGGCTGTATACGGAGAGTTCGGCTTCCTGATTCCACATGTCTGTGGTGGTGTTGTTCACAGCAAGACCCGTGGAGATGCGCCAGAGAAGGAAGTCGGTTTCGAACTCCGTGAGGTCGAAATCAAGCCCGGCATCAATACTCCGGGTTTCGGTTAGGGCGTCGCCAACGCCCCCACGTGCCACCCGGTCTGCTACGGGAATACCGGCACCTGTGGACTGGGAGCGATAGTTACTGGAGGAATCGCGGCTCCAGCCGTTCTGTGAATAGGCGGTTTTGGCTGTCCAGTCGCCCCAGTCGGTGGCGAGCTCTGCCTTGCCAGCGAAGCGGTAAGCTTCGTTTTCAATATACCAATCGCTGTCCGGCCATGCGGAGCGCCAGCGCTTTTCGGCATAGGGGGCGTAGGTGAAGTCGACGCTCAGCTTCAGGTCTTCATCCGGGGTGACCGTGAGCTTGGAGATGTAGTTCTCGTTTATACGGTATTGGTTCTTATCTTTGTAGCTGCCGTCGTTCTCTTTGATCTTCAGGGGAATGGTGGAGTGTTTCTGCGAGTAGGAGACCAGCAGGGCGGCATTGTCGGTCAGGGGGCCGTCTGCCGCGGCATGCATGGTGTTTATGGTGAAGCGGGGCTGGTTGTCGGCTGTCACCGAGCTTTGGTCCACGCCGCGCAGTTCGAACCATTTGCTGCGGGTATGCTTGCCTGAAACGGCGCCGTGCCACTTGTCCTTGCGCGGGTCGACAAGTTCCGCGCTGACCACGCCGCCCACAAAGCTGCCGTATCTGGCGGGAACGTTGCTGGTGTGCACGGTCACGGAATCCACGAGGCTGCTGTCGTAGAAGATGGTCTGGTCCGCGCCGCTCACGGTCATGTCGTTATAGGCGGCGGAATCGTTGGCAGCCAGCCCGCCGGGGTTGAGGGTGTTGGTCACGCTCATGCCGTCTATGAGAAAATTGTTCTCGTACGGCTTTGCTCCGGCAATGGACACGCGGGGCGGACGGATTTCTCCGGCGGTGAGGCCGGACGTTTCTTCATTGGAAAACTGGACATTGGACATGCCCTTGAGGGCTTCTGTTATGGAGCCGCTGTGCGAAGGCAGCGAGCGCAGTTCACGGCCCTTTATGGTTGCGCTGCCCGACTGCACTTTTTCTGCCTCCACCTCTACCGAATCAAGCTGGTGGACGGACTGATCCCCTTGGGGTCCTGTGGTTGCGGCCTGTTCCATTTGAAGCGTGGCATTGCCCTGCGGGGCGGGAACCGTTGCGTTGTGGCCGGTTGCGCGCTCCGCCGGGTTTGCGACTGCGGAGGGAACTGCGTGCAGCGCCGCTTCCTCCGCGTGACCTGCCGGAGAAAGCAGCAGGGCGAGCAGGCATCCCAGAAGTACCCTTTTCATCATTTTCTCCCGTGCATAATGAATTTCATTATCAGTTAAGGGTTATTATAAAACCCCCAGAAACAACGAACCCCCGTGTTTCTGAGGGTGGTTACCGTATTATTCCCCGCGCCGTTTCAGGAAAGGTAGCGAAAAATGGGCATCGGCCATGACAATAGCAAGCAGGCCCACAGGGCCGAATACGGCCGCGAGTATCCAGTTCCCCGGGCGGCAAGGCTTGCGGGAAACCCGGCGCATAAGAACCACAAGCAGCAGCGAAATAAGGCAGGAGGCCAGCCCCAGTGCGGGATTGTCTGCCCGTTTCACGCCCAGATGCACATACGCGGAGCCGGGAATATGCTGGCCGACCTGCAGCGGAAAGAGGAACGAGGCCAGCATCCGCCGTTGCTCCATGGCGGCAAGGTCGTCAGGATTGGGAGGACGGGTGAAGGTATGCGCCAGCTCGTAGTCCGGAGTCATGCCTATGCCGTGCTCGCCATCTTCCGGAAGGGCCATGTTGGCCAGAATGGCGCTTTTGGAAACCATGTCTGACCACAGGGTCAGGCGGGAGGTGTTGGCATTGAACCTCTCCAGCGGGAAGCGGCGCAGTTGGCCGGAGTGGGTTTCCAGTGCGTAGAGGTCGGCATCTGTAACCACAAAGGCGCTCCAATCCCTGCGGCGATGTTCCTGCACGATGATGGAACGGACGGTGCCCGGAATGTTCTGTTTCGTGTTCACGCAGCGGGGCTCCCCCCGGACCATCTGCAGCTGGAAGAGGGTGTTGCCGGAGTCTGTCAGAAAGTAGCCCAGATCATATTCCTTGCGCGTGTCGGGGTTGCCGCCCAGTGCCGTGACGGGAAAGGCGAAACCCGCCTGACTGAGGGCCAGAGTGAACAGCCGGCTTTTTTTCTCATCAATCTGACCGTCTTCCGGGCGTATGAATTCCAGCCCCATACCGCCGGAGGCGAGGCGCATGAGGTCTGGTGCCATTTGCAGCCGAGCCCCCTCCGGGCTGGATTCCAGCAGCATGTGCAGCATGGGGGCGGGGCGGTTCCAGTCGTTGGCGCGGAAACGCAGGAACTGCCAGCCGTATTTGGCCTGCTGGGCTGTTATGGCCATGCCTGCCACCTCGGGCGGAAAGGTATTCCATTTCATAAGGTCTTCCGCATAGAGGAAGGGCAGCGCCCGCGCGTGTTCTTGTCTGGTGAGTTCGGTGCCATTCTCAAGGGTGTTCACTGTAGAGCCTGCCCCGAGGGGGCCTATGGCTTTGCCCAGCACCGTGCTGGAGAGGACAAACTCGCCGAGAACCGGGCTGTAGTGCATGCTCTGCCGCACTCGTTCCGGCATGGCAACGCGCCAGTAATTTACGGGAAGCAGCGCGCACAGGCAGAAGGATATGAGCAGCAGGGATGCAGTGCGCAGCAGTTCGAAGCGGGTGGTGGTACGGTCTCCCATAAAGCGCAGGAAGGCGAAGTACACCAGCGGCACAAAAGCCAGCGCGAAGGCGGTATAGACCGGAAGGGACCGGGCATAGAGGCCGTAGCCGCGCACATCGGCCAGCAGGGTGTAGGCTGCGTAACCGCCTGCAAGGGCGACAAGCTTCATGGGCAGGCCCGTGCTGCCGAAGAAGGCCATGGCCGAGAAATAAGCCGCGAAGCTGAGCACGCACCACTGGGCCACCGTGAGCAGCACGGGGATGATGACATCCGGCGGGAAATGGTGTGCCCGCATGGAAACGGTGAGTGCGGCCAGTGCCAGAAGGTTGAAGAGTATGAGTACCGTTGTGCCTGTGAGAAGCATGACGGAGAGAATGCGCTCCGGCGTTGCGGGGGTGTGAAAGAGCAGTCGCAGCCGTTTGCCCTGGCATTCCGGCCATGCCTGCAGGGCTGCCAGCAACACGCCGCAGGGAACGAGCAGCAGGTAGCTGGAGAAAAAGGTTGGTGACTTGTCGAGTATGGTTGCCCACAGTCCCAGCGGACCGTGCATGCGGTTGATGGTATTCAGGACGAGGTGGCTGTCTGCCACGGCGTAGGCAAGCAGGAGCGGGATAATCCATATGCCCCGGCGTATCTTTATCCATTCCTTTTCCAGCAGGGATCGCGTCTGTGCGTTCATTGTGGTTCCAGAAGAGTCTCAGGGTTATTTGCAGCGCACAGAGCGCTAGTACTTGCCGGTAAGGCCGATGAAGGCGTCTTCGAAGTCCATGGCAACCTGTTCAAGTGCGGTGCAGGGCACCCCTTTGCCGGAAAGATAGGCCCGCAGGGAGTCCTCGTTGAAGAAGCCGTACACTGCGGTCTGGGTACTGCCGTGTTCGACTGTGCAGAGCACCTTGTCCTGCTTCAGTAAAAGGGAGGCCTCCGTGCGGTTAAACCGGAAGCAGCTGAAGGATGCCATGAACGCCTGTTTGGTACCTGAGACGCAGACCCGTCCCTCCTTCAGCACGATCATGCTGTCCACGATTTTGTCCAGTTCCTGCACCACGTGGGAGGTGAGCAGGACCGTGGTGTTGCGGCGCGTGACGTATTCCCGCAGGAAGTCGATGAACAGCCTGCGGTAGCCCACATCCAGCCCCATGCTGTAGTCATCCAGGATCATGAGCTGCGGCATCTGGGCCATGATGAGCCCGAGCACCACCTGTGAGCGTTGCCCGCACGACATGCGGGAAAGACGTCGTGAGTGGGGCATGTGCATACGCGCTATGAGGTCGAAGAAGACCTCTCTGTCCCATTTGGGATAGAAGGGAGCGTAATAGCGTTCCAGTTCGGCCACGGTCATGAAGTCGTACTGCACGAAACCTTCATGCAGCAGACCTATGCGGCTGCGGGCAGACGGCGTGAGATTGTGGCTCTCTTCCCCTAGAACGCGGCATGAGCCGCCCGTGGGGCACAGAAACCCCATGAGGATATTGATGGCCGTGCTTTTGCCCGCGCCGTTCTTGCCCAGCAGGCCGAATACGCCTCCGGGATGCACGGTGAAGGTGAGGTCGTGCAGGACGGTTTTTTCGCCGTAGGAATGGGTGATGCCCGTGCATTCGATAAGTGCTGCCATGTGCTTATTCTCCCGCAGGAGCCTCCGTGCCCGTCATGACTGCCCGGTTCTGCGCGGCGAACGCTTGTGCGGCTTCGGTGTTGAGGTCCTGTGCAGTTACGGACATGAGCAGGCCGGGGTATTCTGCATCCCACTGCATGAAGGGTTTGTCCTGGCGCGCCATCTGGTTGAGCAGGCGGGTGTAGACGGTGTTTTCGCGGCGGGAAGTCTCCCACCCGCTGAGCATGGGCAGGCGCTGGCGTTCCAGTTCTTCTGCCCGGATGTTACCGGTGGCAACATCGGCCAGCACGTCATCCACCGCCTTGAGCAGCAGGGGCAACTGGTCTGTTTTGGTTTCTATGCGGATGATGTAGAGGCCGAATCCGTCGGTATCTTCCACCCAGTAGCGCATGCCGGGGGAGTAGGAGGCTCCCAGCTCTTCGCGCACGGTATCGCGCAGCCTGTCGCGGACAACGGCGGCAAGCAGCCTGCGCACGGCCATTTCCCTGCGGTCTGAGACATCGTGCACATTACGGTGGAAGGCGATCTGCAATGAGGCCTGCCCCAGTTCTGCCCGGACGGAGAATGCACGCTCCCTGTCGTCTGCGGGCGGAAAGACGTAGCTTTGCCTGTGGGAGGCATGGTCCGGCGAAGTCCAGACGACATCGGGCGCGCCGAAGAACCGGGCAACGAGGTTTTCAGCCTGCTCAGGGTTGAAGTCGCCCACGATGTTCAGCACACCATCCGCAGGGGCGTGCAGTTCACGCAGGGTGCGCTGAAGCTGTTCTAGGGTGAACGTCTGCGCCTGTTGTGCGGTGACGGGCAGGGTGCGGGGCGATGCCCCGAAGAAGTAGGCGCGGCTGCGGTGGTCCATGGCGCTGGAGACGGTCTTGTCGCGGGCGGCATCTGCCACGGCCAGCGCTTTGAGCAGCTGCGCACGGTCTTTTTCTTCTATCACCGGATCGTTGAATTGTGTCCACATGGCTTGCAGGATGCCCGCCATGTCCTCTGTTTCTCCTGCGCCGCTTATGATGAGCGAGCGGGGAGCAAGGGAGGACTGCGCGTTGTATCCTTCGCGGCGGGCCAGTTGGCGGGCCTCTTCCGTGCTCAGTCGTCCGAAGCCGGACTGCCGGTCTGTATGGGAGGCCAGTACTGCCTGCGTGTAGTGCGCATCTTCCACTGCGTCTGTTCCGCCGCCCGTGTGAAGAGAGAGGGAGCTTTTGCCTTGCAGGAAGGGCGTGGGCAGCATGCGCAGCATAAGGCCGTTTGCAAAGCGGACCTCATGCAGTGAAAGAGTGGTGCCGGGTACGGCAAGGACAGCGCGTTCCGCCACAGTGCCGGGAACTTGCGGTTCATCCACATAGGGATAATCCAGTTGGTTCAGGGGCTTTGGTGGGGTAATGTCGCGTTCTTCGCCAGCCAGCCATGTCGTGCGCAGGGTGGCGGAGGCATCGCCGGGGATGTCGGCGTTGCCTGTGACAAAGAGCAGACGGTTGCCGGAGTTCCATGCGGAGACAAAGGCGGTGTGCAGCAGCTGCGGCGTGGCCTCGTTGAAGAATCGGGCATACATGTCGTAGGTTTGCTGCCATGACTGGTACACGCGGTTGCCGTTCAGGCAACCGATGATGGTTTGGGCCACGAAGTCGTTCTCCAGATTCGCGGCGCGTTCCGCCAGTTTTGCGTAGGCGCGGAGCATTTCGGCGCGGACGGTGTCCACCTCTTTCTGCAGGAATCCGTGGCGCAGGGTGCGGTTAAGCTCTTCCTGCACAACGGCAAGGGAGGCCTGCCATTTGCCTGCTTCGCACTTGGCAATAAGGTCTGCGGAAGGGAACTGGTTAAACGTATCGGACTGGCGGACATGCGCCTCCATGTATGGCGCGTTGCCGGATGCCTTTATGCGCTGAAGCCGGGTGCTGAGAATGCTGTTGGCCATGGAGGCGAAGGCCATTTCGCGCTGAACGGCTTCCGAGTCGTTGCGCCATGTGCGCGGCTTGACGGCACCCACGCGGACGATGGTGAATTCCGCATTGTAACGGTCGTGGAAGGGGATGAGTCCTGTATGGACGGCATCGCCCCACGGGAGTACGGGGCGGGGGTCGCCGTGGGGTTTGAAATCGCCGAACATGGCCTTGATGCGTGCTTCCACGTCTGCCGGGTTCACCTCGCCCACAACCACGAGCACCATGAATTCCGGCCGGTACCATGCCTCGTAGAATCCGCGGATAGTCTCTGCCGTGGCCTGCCGGATGATTTCCTCTTCCCCGATGGGGTCGTTGAGGAAGCGCGTGCCGCCGAAGAGCACTTCCCGCACCCGCTTGCCCGCACGGTACTGTTCCGAATCGCGTGCGGCCTTTTCTGCCAGAATGACGCCGCGCTCCTTATCCACCTCTTCGGGCAGGATGCTCAGGCCGTCTGCAACATCGCGCAGCACCAGCAGGCCCTGTTGCAGGTTCTCTGCCTCCGGGGAGACGAGATTGAGTTTATAGACGGTTTCCTGATAGGAGGTGTGTGCATTGGCATCGCGTCCGAAGGCCATGCCGTTTTTCTGGAAGAAGGGAATCAGTTCGCCGGGAGGGAAGTTGCGGCCGCCGTTGAAGGCCATATGCTCCAGAAAATGGGCCAGCCCACGTTCGTTGTCGCGCTCCATGAGCGAGCCGACCTGAACATTCAGTTGCATGGTCACGCGGCCCTGCGGTTTGGCGTTGTGCTGGATGATGTAACGCATGCCGTTTTCCAGCCGTCCATAGAGTGCGGATTCGTGCCGGGGCAGTTCACTTTTCTCGTGGGGCCAGAGGCCGTCCAGCCAATGGGCTTCATCCTGCTGTGCGGACAGCGGCGTTTGGTGCAGGCATCCTGCCAGAAGAAGGAACAGCAGTATGGCAACGGCTCTGCGGTGTAGCATTATCACGTCCTACCTGTGGTGTCGGAATATGAATTTGAATTTCGTTATCAACGCAAGAAGTGGGTATTACCGCCCAGGGACCGGAAAAGTCAAGCATAAGAGCGATTGGTCACATGCTGGGAAGTGTATCATTGCGATAATATATTAGGACGGATACATTATAAAGTGATCTATGGAGCGGGTGAGCGGTTGGTGGTTCCGAGCTGGCTGTTCTTGTGCTGCGTGGTTTGAATGGGATGTGTGCATTGCCTGTTGGGGCAACCAGGCGGAATAATTCTCTGCGTGTGCTGTAATAGCATTACCCATGACACACTGAGGCAGAACAAAAGAAAAAAGCACCTATGCTTGCGCATGCGTGCTTATTTTTCTGTGGCGTCCCCAAGGGGATGTGTGGATATGCAGTAAGTTGTATAGTTGAAGAAGATGCGACTTTTAAAGATAGTCAACGAGCACAATGTGCCTATACGTATAGAGTGTAGTGGTTCATACTTGATCTGACAGTCGTCCCTTTTGACGGGCCAGAATTGTCAGATTAGTTCAGCTTTGAAACGTATTCC
>NZ_BLVP01000004.1 GCF_013340305.1 Desulfovibrio psychrotolerans | reverse complement strand
CTTGTCGCCGTCCACATCTGTGGCGGTCAGCTTGCCGCGCAGCAGGGCATCCCCCTCCGCAACGGCAACATCCGCATGGGCGTTAGCTACGGGCGCGTCATTGGTGCCCGTTACCTTGATGGTCAGCTTGGCAGTGGCTTCACCGCCGTTGCCGTCTTCCACCTTGTAAGTCACCACCATGGTCTTCACCTGACCGGCCTTCAGGCTGTCATAGGCGGGGTCGGTGGCGTCAAAGGTGTAGGTGCCGTCCGGGTTCAGCGTAAAGCCCGCAGGGGCCGCGCTCACCAGCGAATAGGCCAGTTCATCGCCATCCACGTCCGTGGCTTCCAGCTTGCCGGTTACATACCCTTCACCGTCCGGATCGGAAGGCACAAAGCCTTCTTCCACCAGCAGTGTGGCTGCCTTGGCTACGGGCGCATCGTTGGTCCCCGTCACCGTAATGGTAAAGGCGGCGGTATCCGAAAGCCCTGCGGCATCGGTAACGGTATAAGAAAGATCAAAGGTGATCGTCTCACCCTGCTTAAGGCTGTCGTATTCCGCAATATCGGGATTGAAAGAGTAGGTGCCGTCGCTCCTGAAGACCAACCCGGCGGGAGCAGTGCCCACCAGCGCGTAGGTCAGCGCATCACCGGCATCCGGGTCCGTGGCGGAAACAGTGCCGGAAACAGTGCCCGCGCCTTCCACGGCCGAAACCAGTTCGGCGGCAGCCACAGGAGCTTCGTTCACATCCTGCACGGCAACGGTTATGGCCGCTTCGGTCACATTCCCGGCCACATCCGTCACAACCACGGTGTACACACCGGCGGCGGGCGCAGCTTCATAATCCAGCAGCGCGGCAGCCGCTCCCGCTTCCGTCAGAGAGATGACACCGGTTACCGAATCAATGACAAAGTACCCGTCTTCGGAAACTGCGGAAACAGAGTTGTCCCCATGCTTGAATCCATAGGCAGCCACGCCGTTCAGGTCGTCTGCATCCACGCTGCCCACCACGGTGCCTGCTGCGGAATTTTCATCCACTCCAAGGGTCTGGTCAGCAACCTGAGGCCCGGCAGTGTCAATGGTCACCACCGCGGTGCCGGAAGGATTGGAAATATTGCCCGCCGCATCCACCTGCACGGCAAAAACGCCATGCGCGCCGTCGGGCAATGCGGAGGTAGTGACAGACCACGTGCCGTTTCCGGCCACGATGCCGCCGCCCACATAGCCCCGCCCCACCACATACAGCGCCACCACGGCACCGGGTTCGCCCGTGCCGGTGAAGGTGGGCGTGTTATCTGCGGTTATATCGTCGGCATCAGAAATGCCCGTGTCCGCAAGGGGAGACAGGTCGGGCACCGAGGGCGCAGCAGGAGGCGTGGTGTCGGAAGAGGCCCCGGCAATGCCCCCGTTCAGAAAATTGGCGGCAAAGTTGCCCGCAAAGTTCGTATCCCCACCGCCCTGCTCTTCAAGCACCTGCGCCACAAGGGCCCGCAGTCCACCGCTATTGAGCAGTTCGCCCATATTGGCTTCATAAACAGAGCCTCCACCGCCCTGCGAGGAACCGCCTGCGGCGGTCTCCATGGCTTCCCCCCCCAGGGATGCCAGCAACAGCCCGGCGGGCACAACCGCTCCGTCGGCAAGCACAAAGACTACGCCTTCCTCGCCTTCCTCGCCTTCTAGAATATCCAGAAAATCGACAAGCGTCATTCTCGCGCCGTTTTCAAAAGCGAAAACAAGACTCCTGCCGGATGTCGTCACCACAACGTTATCAACGGGAAAATTCAGTTGAATACGTGCGGCGTCCACGCGGATTTCAAAATTCTGTCCCGCCTCAGGCGCAACAAGAGTGATGGTATTGAGTACGTCTGCCATAGCCCCCCCCTTTCTGTATCTAACAGGGCGTGATGGTTGATCAGATTACACCTGTCACAGGGTCCCGAATCCCGGACGGATGCTTCTGTTATGATTCAAACCGAAAAGAAATTTTGCCTTTTTATCAAAAACACTACGAGACTTCAACCGTATTACCCCGGATTATCGAAAACACTGGATTTCATCCGGGCAACGGATAATCAACTTATCGGTATCGGCAGTAATCCTGACATCACAGATGCACACTACAGATGCACACTGCATGCCAATCGTACTGCCCTTGCCGGAACCTGTGTCTTGCCCTGAACGTTGCCCAGGCAAGCCACCAAAACAAGTACCCAAAGAAGTCACCCAGACAAGCCGCCCAACAAGCCGCCCGGTCACATGTCCCGGCCGCTCCGCCAACGCACAAACTATGCCCAACCTACGCCCGCAACAGCATTTTTATGCCACAAGCCCGTTGCGTCTTTGTGTCACGGCACAGAATTCCGCATCTGCGGTTGCAAACATCACGCAAAACCGTGATAGTTGCTGCGCTGGCCGCCATGGGGGAGGCATTCACCACCCCGCTGGCTCCGGCGCGTCTTCCTTTTATTAATGATAACTCTTTTCAAAAACGTGGCAAGGCCTTTTTCCGGCTGCATCCACGAGGGTTTGACCGATGACTGACGACCCCACCAAGGCTCCGGCAGACCCTTCTGCCAAAACAGACACACCCTCCGGTTCTGCCCGCTCCGCAAGCACGCACGCTGCCGGCACAGAGGGCCGCGACACGCCGGGTAACGCGCCGCAACGTCCATCTGGCAGCCATGGCCTGCCTGAACAATCTAGACAATCCGGACAATCTGGGCAATCTGGTCGGGCCGGACATTCCGGTCTTTCCGAGCAGTCTGGAATTTCCGGACTCACCGGACATTCCGAATCGGTCCCATCGCCGCAAACGGTCCGTCATAATACCGCTGCCGCTTCGCAATCATTTCATGCAAAAAATGAACCACAAAAAACTCAGGCATACCTTGCCGGAACGGCTGCAAACGGTGCGCAGAATACCCCCGCGCCGCCGCGCGGGAAACAACCGCACTCCGGCCTGCAGAACGGGAGTCAGGCAGACGCGGAACTGCATGACGGTGAACAGTCAGGCCCCTTCCCCGCTGCCACAAACGGCGCAGAGCCAGAAACCGTACCCGCCGCAGGCAACGACCACAGTAACGGTTCGGACGGAGCAGCACAGAACGGCGCTTCCTTAGAGACCGGCACACGCATCCCGTTCCACACCGTGGCTCCCGCCCCTTCGGACGTAGACTACGAATCACCGTTGCTGCGCTGCCTTGTGGTGCTGTTCGGCCTGTACGGCAGAACCGTTTCCGTAGAAACGCTCAAGGCGGGGCTGCCGGAACACGGAGGCGTTTCGCACACCTCCGCATGCCTGCGCGCCGCCATGCAGGCGGGCATGAACGTGCGCGCCGTGCATCGTCAGAGCCTTGACGAAATTTCGCCTCTTACCCTCCCCTGCATTCTGCTGCTCAAGACCAAGGGAGCCTGCGTGCTCACCGCCATAAACGAAACCAGCGCGCAGATTGTGTTCCCGGAAATGGGCAATGCGCCCATAGAAATCCTGCGACACAAGCTGGAAGAGGAATTTGCGGGCTACGCCATCTTCGGGCAGGTGGAAGGCAGACTGGACAAACGCGCCAGCGAACTGAAACTGCTTAAGGCCAAACGCTGGTTCTGGGGCACCATCTGGCACTATGCGCCCATTTACAAACACGTGGCCCTTGCCAGTCTGGTCATAAACCTGCTGGCCATTGTCTCGCCGCTGTTCTTCATGAACGTGTATGACCGCGTGGTGCCCAACAACGCGCTGGATACCCTGTGGGTACTGGCCGTGGGCATAGGCATTGCGTACCTGTTCGACTTCATTCTCCGCAACCTGCGCAGCTACTTCTGCGACGTGGCAGGCAAAAACGCCGACATCATCCTCGCCTCACGGCTCATGCAGCACCTCATGTCCATGCGACTGGACCACAAACCGGAATCCACAGGAACGCTGGCCAACAACCTGCGGGAATTCGAATCCCTGCGGGAATTCTTCAGTTCCACCACACTGCTGGCCATCATAGACCTGCCTTTCCTGTTCGTCTTCGCGGCGCTGGTGGGCTTCATCGGCGGCCCCATGTTCATTGTGCCCGCCATTGCCGTACCACTGGTGGTCATTGCCGGACTGACACTCCAATACCCCTTCCAGCGCGCCATAGAGGCCGGATACAAGGAAGGAGCGCAGAAAAACGCCCTGCTCATAGAAATTCTGAACGGCATAGAAACCGTCAAGACCAGTCAGGCAGAAGGACGCATGCAGCGCACGTGGGAAAAGGTGGTGGGCATGAGCGCGCAGTCCAACAGCCGGGTAAAAAGCCTTGCCAACCTGTCCATCACCATGTCCATGCTGGCAACACAGCTTGTCAGCGTCATCATCATCGTCTGGGGGGTGCACCTCATCGGCGCGGGCGAGCTGACCATGGGCGGGCTCATCGCCTGCAACATCCTGGCGGGACGCGCCATGGCACCGCTCAGTCAGGTTGCAGCCATGCTCTCCCGCCTGCAGCAGTCCCGCATGGCACTCAAGTCGCTGGATATGCTCATGACCCTGCCCACAGAACGCCCGGAGGAAGGCTCCACCATAAGCTATGTGGGCCTTTCCCCCTCGCTGGCGGCAGAGGAGCTTGCCTTCAAGTACCCCGGCACCGAGCGGTTCGCGCTGGAAGGGGTGAACCTGTTCATCCGCCCCGGCGAAAAGGTGGGCATCATCGGCAAAATGGGGTCCGGCAAGAGCACGCTGGGCAAACTGTGCGTGGGGCTGTACCAGCCCACGGAAGGCGCCATCAAGCTGGGCGGGGTAGACATACGCCAGATGGACGTGGCGGAACTGCGCAGCCGCGTGGGCTATGTTTCGCAGGATAACTTCCTTTTCTACGGCAACGTGCGCGAAAATATCGCCATCAGCAATCCCAACGCGGATGACAACGCCATCCTGCGCGCCGCCACCATTGCCGGGGTGACTCATTTTGTGCAGGCGCACCCCGCAGGATTCGGCATGCCCGTGGGAGAACGCGGCATGGCTCTTTCCGGCGGGCAGCGGCAGTCTGTGGCGCTGGCACGCGCCCTGCTGAACGACCCGGAGATACTCATCCTCGACGAACCAAGCTCCAACATGGACAACTCGGCGGAAATGCTTTTCAAGCAGCGGCTTGCAGGCATCATACAGAAAAAATCCCTGCTGCTCATCACCCACCGCATGAGCATGCTGGACCTTGTGGACAGGCTCGTTGTGGTAGACAGCGGGCGTATCATCGCAGACGGTCCCAAGCAGGCGGTGCTGAACGCGCTGAAGAACGAACAACTGCGCACAGCGGCAAAACCCCGCATGGCGTAGCGAGGAACGGTCATGAGTAAATTCCGTCGAGAAGACATTGAATTCATGAGCGAGGTGGATGCCGCCCTGCGCCACAGGGGGCACCCCTACGCCTATATGCTGTCCATCTCCATTCTGGTGGCGTTTCTCATCTTCGGGGTATGGGCGCACTTTGCCGTGCTGGACGAGGTCACACGAGGCTCCGGCACCGTCATTTCCTCGCAGCGGTTGCAGGAGTTGCAGAACCTGGAAGGCGGCATCCTGCGCGAGGTACTGGTGCGCGAAGGGCAGGTGGTGGAAAAAGATGACGTGCTGGTACGCATAGACAATGAACAGGCACGCAGCATCTTCCGCGATGCCGCGAGCAAGACGCTGGAGCACGAGGTTGCCATCCTGCGGCTGGAAGCCGAAGTGCAGGGCAAAGACCCCGTCTTCACGCAGGAAATGCTGGAAAAGGCCCCCCTCATGGTGCAGGACCAGATGAACATCCACCACGCCCGCAAGGAGCAGCTGGACGCGGAAGTACGCGTGCTCGATTCGCAGCGGTTCCAGAGACAGCAAGAAGTGGAGGAGATGATCAGCCGCCGCAAGCAGCTCATCCAGAGCCACAAGCTGGCGGCAGAACGCCGCAACATTGCCCGCCCGCTCATGGAAAACAAAGTCTATCCCCGGGTGGATTATCTGCAGTTGGAAGAGAACCTGCTCAAACTGCAGGGGGATATAGACTCCCTGTCCCTGAGCATCCCGCGCGTATCCCGCGCAGCGGAAGAATCCAGAAACAGGCTGGAACAACGGATGGCAGAATTCCGCAATCAGGCGCAGGAAGAGATAAACAAACGGCGCACCGAACTGCGCTCCCTGCATGAGGCCCTTTCCGCAGGCGAAGACCGCGTGACCCGCACGGATATCCGCGCGCCCCTGCGCGGCACGGTAAAGCGCATAAACCACAACACTGTCGGGGGCGTCATCCGTCCCGGCGACACCATAGTGGAAATTGTGCCGCTGGATGACACCTTGCTCATAGAGGCCCGCATCCGCCCGGCAGACATTGCCTTTCTGCATCCGGGCCAAAAGGCCATGATCAAGATCACCGCCTACGACTTTTCCATCTACGGCGGGCTGGAAGCCACGCTGGAACAGATAAGCGCAGACACCATAGAAGACCGCAAGGGAGAGCATTTCTATCTGGTCAAGCTGCGCACAAAGACCAACACCCTTGCCTACCGGGGGGAAAAGCTGCCCATCATGCCGGGCATGACGGCCACGGTGGATATTCTTACAGGCAAAAAGTCGGTGCTGGACTACCTGCTCAAGCCCATACTCAAGGCCAAGCAGAACGCGTTGCGGGAACGGTGATGTGAGCAAGGACGCGCCCGGAACCCCACTGCCGGAACGATGGCCGCAATGTCGGCCCGCACGGCTTGCCGTCCTGCTGCTCTGCATTGGCATCGCGTCCGTGCACACGGCGGGGGGGTGGCGTGCGTTCGCGCAGGACAAGCAGGCCGCGTCCGCCATCCTCGGAGCGTCTGCAGGGCAGACCAACGCCACGCAAAAGCCTTCCGCCTTCCGCCAGTTGCTCTCGGGAACACAGGCCGCTCCGCCCGCTCCGGCTACGGGGGCCAAGGCAGATGAAGCGACAGCGGGCGGCTCCATCCGGCTGTTCAACACGGTGGAGTTCAAAGGCCCCATCAAGTCCCTGCCGCAATGGACGCGCGTGATGCAGGAAATGGTCAAAGCCGGAGGCACCCTTGCCAAGGCCCTGCCCCGGTCAGAGCAGGAGGGCGGCAAGGGAGATGCCCGCGCGGCGTGGGAGCGGTTTGTCGCATCCGTAGCCAAGGAAGAACCCATGGAAAAGATTCGCAGAACAAACACCTATTTCAACCAGTTCCCCTACCGTCTGGACGAGGAAGTCTGGGGACAGGCGGACTACTGGGCCACGCCCGCCGAATTCATTTCCCGCTCCGGCGACTGCGAGGATTTCTCCATCATCAAATATTACGCCCTGAAGGAACTGGGCATAGATCCGCAGCACATGCGCATCGTGGCCGTAAAAGACCGCATCAGGGGCATCGGACACGCCGTGCTCGTGGTGTTTATGCAGAACAACGCGTGGGTGCTGGATAACCAGACCGATCTGGTGCTCGGGCACGACCGCTACGGACACTATCTTCCGCAGTATTCCGTCAATGAATCATACCGCTGGGCCCATGTCCCGGCGCAATAACCGCATGGAACCGTCAGACAACCCGGCGCAAGCCGACAACCTATTCCGGAGTTGACTATGGCAGAACCCACCGTACCCAACGGAACCAGAGAAAAGAGCAGACGCGGCAGGATGATCCTCTTCGGCGCCTGCCTGCTCACGCTCACCGTCATTGCTTCCGTGTCGCTCTCCGTGCTCAGCATACGCGGCAAGGAGGCTCAGCTTGTCTCCACCCTTGCCAAGCAGCAGGAGCTTATGGCCAACAGCCGCACGGAGGTGGTCTCCACATGGCTTGCCGGTCTGGCAGAACAGGGAGACAGGCTCATCAACGCAGACATGTTCCGTCTCTTCGCGTCAGAGGTGCACGAACTGGGCACCGACCTGACCAGCCTACTCTCCCACACCCAGCAGTCGCAGGATGCGGGCATGCTGGCCCAGCAACTGCCCATGATGCGCAGCCTGCTGGGAGAATTTGCCAGCTACGCGGGCTTTTCGTCCGGGCGCATCGTCAACAACCACGGCCAGACCTACATCGCCACCGATGCCAGCACCGCCTCGCTCTCTCCGCTGCAGGCGGAGTATGTGCGCTCCGTGCTGCATCGGCCCGTACCGCACTATTCTCCGGCACGGGCAACCCCCAGCGGCCTGCTGATGGATATCTTCCTGCCCATCTACCCGCCTCAGTTTGAAGAAGGCAAGGGAACCCCCGTGGCCGTGCTCATGCTCAGCCGCATGGTTTCCGGCAAGATAAGCGAGCTTGTGGCCTCCTCGCCGCTGGCGGGCAAGGGACACCGCACCCGGCTGGTGCAGCGCACGGCAGACAATCTGGAAGAGGTGGCCCCGTGGCTGCCTGAAGGCCTGCGCAAACTCTCACTGCCGGTGCCGCCTGCGGAAGAGAGCGTCATTCCCTTTGCCGCCCGCACTGCGCTGGACGGCGAAGGCATGGCCTACTCCAGCGCGTTCAAGGTGCCCGGCACCGACTGGTGGATACTGCAGGAATCCGACTACGCGCAGGCCCGCGCCGACCTTGAGGAGCACAGCCGCACCATCATTATCATCGCCGTGCTGGTCACGCTGGCGCTTGCCCTGCTCATAGGCGGTCTGTGGTGGTTCCTCATAGGCATGGAAAACAAGCAGGAAGCGAAAGAATTCAAAACGCTCGCCAACACCATAAGCGAGCAGAAACGGCTGCTGGATTCCATAAACAACACCATTGCCGACTTTATCGCCCTTAAAGGAACAGACGGCGTCTATCGCTACGTCAATCCGGCCTTCGCTGCCGCCGTGGGACGCCCGGTGGAAGAAATGGTCGGGCTGGACGATGCGGCGGTCTTCGGGTTTGAAACCGCACGCCGCCTGAAAAAATCCGATGAACTGGTCAATTTTTCCGGCCAGCCCGTCACGGTGGAAGAAACCATCTTCCTGCAATCGCGCAAGTATCATGTGCTGGTCTCCAAAGCCCCCTTCTGCGATGCGGAATCATGCGAGGGCATAGTCTCCGTGTTCCGCGATGTGACGGACGCGGTGGAAGCGCAGGAACGCAACAGGCGCGTGGTGCGGCAGACCGTGGAAGCCCTTGTCACCACCATCGAGCATTCTGACCCCTACCTCGGGGGCCACACCCGCATGCTCTGCGCCCTCTCGGCGGAAATGGCCAAGGCCATGAACCTTACCGATGCGGAGCGCGCCACTGTGGAAGCTGCAGCCAACCTCTCGCAGGTCGGCAAAATGTTCGTGCCGCAGGAAATCCTGAACAAGCCGGGCGTGCTCAGCGAGGAAGAAAAGACGCAGATGGAACGCCATGTGGAACACGCCCGCGACGTGCTGAAGAACATCGACTTCGACCTGCCCGTGGTGGACGCCATCTACCAGATGAACGAGCGGCTGGACGGTTCCGGCTATCCCAAGGGACTGCGCAACGGCGAAATAATGATCGCCGCACAGGTGCTGGGCCTTGCCAACACCTTCTGCGCGCTGGTGCGCCCCCGCGCCTACCGCCCCGCAAAGCCTGTTGACGTGGCGATGGAAATCATGGCCGGACTGTCCGACCACTACGACCCGGTCGTTGTGGAAACCCTTAAAACCGTGCTCCGCTCTCCCGCAGGTGAGAAGATCATCGCGGAAATCCCCGCGGCATAGCCACTACAGCTCCCACTCCGGAATACCGGGCCGCCCGCCGCCATGGCCGGGCGGCCCTTTCCTTTGGTTCGCCGCTCCATACCGCAAGGTGGCAGAACGCCTGATACCGCCTGACACCGGCTGATACCGCCTGATAACGGCGGATGCCAGTTGATACCGGCGGATACCGGCGGGCACCGATTCATGCCGACTGGCGTCGACTGCGCCGGTGGCCATGCCGGAATACGCATGACCCGAACATGGCCCGAACAGGACCGAAACAGGGGCACCCACCGGACAAGCACGACGGGTTCCCAAAAAAAGACTTGCCAAGCCGCCGTACATTCTCTAAACAGTCTCTCTCGTTGTGCCTCGATAGCTCAGTAGGTAGAGCAGGGGACTGAAAATCCCCGTGTCCGCAGTTCAACTCTGTGTCGGGGCACCACTTTGCACAACGCGGGCTTTTTCGCTTTTCAGGGTCATGGGCCTTGCCAAGCGGAAAAGCATCCTGTAGATAGATTTCCTTCCTGCCTCGATAGCTCAGTAGGTAGAGCAGGGGACTGAAAATCCCCGTGTCCGCAGTTCAACTCTGTGTCGGGGCACCATGAGAACAAAGCCCTTGCGCATCGCGCAAGGGCTTTTCTCGTTTCCGGGTCGCGGCAGGTTCCATGCCCGCCGCGCTGCGGTCAGAACCAGAAAAAGCTGTCGCCGCTTATCCTTCTGTTGTCTTGGGACAGTTCCTGGTCATACATCCGGCTGAAGGGCGGCACAGGCTTCAGGTGCCCGTATGCCACGCCCTGCGAAGCAGCGGAACCCTCAGGGGCAGACGGAGGCACACCGGCAGGCGTCCCGCCAGTACTACCGATCCCTTTCGCCTCCAGCGTCTCCTGCGGCACAGGCTCATACTCCAGCGTGACCATGCGCAGCAGAATAAAGTCGCTTGCCAGCCGGTCCAGCACGCGCACCTTAACCATGCGCGGCAGCACCACACCCACGCGGTGCAGATACAGCACATACTGCTCATATTCCCGGTCCGGCAGGGCGGTGTCCAGCACGTACTCCGCCGTGCGCCACTCAAGTCCCCACTGTTCCGACTTCATGCCGCCAAGATACCGGAAGCGGTACACCCTGTCCGTCTTCACCAGACGCTGTGCCAGCAACACCGAACCTTCCGCTGTGAATACGCGGGTTTCCAGAATATCACGGGGGCGGATGGTTGCCACATCGCCCTTGCCTTCCACCACCACGCCCAGCGTCCCGGCAGGAACGTATTCCTGCGGAACCGTCACCGTGGTGGGATGATAGAGCACCAACTCCCGGCTCACCGGATTCCACGGTGCCGTGCGCGGGGCGCAGCCTGCCGCAAGCATCGCCACCGCCGCCAGCAACAGCACCAACCATGCGACTTCCCGGCGGACAGGACCATACCCCCGCCACCCCGCACCGCTGCCGCCTGCCTGTTTCAAGACTTCCGTGTGCATATGTTTCTCCTTGCCGTGCGGCATACGCCGCACTCCACGCCAGCATACACCCGCCCCTGCCGCACAGGCAAGAAAGCGTTCAGCAAAATGCCCCCCGGCACGGAAATGCTGCGAACCAGAAGGAACATTTGACAATCCGCCCCGCCAGTGATTGAACTAGGCAACGCCCCGCACAGCGCGCCGCCCGCAAGGGAGTGCGCCTGCCCGCAGGGCGCACCGGCGCGGCACACGGAAGAATGCCCGCCGGAGCCACAGCCCAAAGCCGCCTCGGCCCGCCTGCACGCCGCGCGCGCATGGCAGGGCAAAAGGCCCATAGTCATTTTTCAGGAGCATACCATGAACAAGCGTATCGTATCTGTTCTTATGGCAGCAGCCCTTGTGCTGTGCGCCGCCCTGCCCGCCATGGCCCAGTCCGGCAAGCTCAAGGTTGCCTTTGCCATGCTCGGCACCGTGGATGACCGGGGCTGGAACACCGCCCACGCCAACGGCATTGCGTATCTGAAAGAAAAGATGGGAGACAAGCTGGATATCTCCATCACCGAAAACGTGGGCCCGCAGGATGCGGAGCGCGTCATCCGCAACTACGCGCAGCAGGGCTACTACATCATTTTCGGCAACTCCTTCCCGCATATGGACGCCATGGAACGCGTGGCCGCAGAATATCCGAACATCAAGTTCGAGCACTGCTCCGGCTACAAAATGGCCGACAACATGGGGAACTATTTCGTCCGTCTGTATCAGGCGGAATATCTCACCGGCTACACCGTGGGCCTCATGGGCTTCAAGAATGTGGGCACCGTGGCCACCCATCCCATCCCGGAACCCATCCGCGGCATAAACTCCTTCACCCTCGGTCTGAAAAAGGGCCTTGCTGAAGCCGGGCACGACTTCGACCCCAAAAAGGTGAATACCGTGGTGTGGATGAATTCGTGGGCCGACCCCATAAAGGAAACCACCCTTGCGGAAACCCTTGCCGCACGCGGGCATGACCTTATCCGTCAGATGGCAGACACGCCCGAAAGCTCCCTCGCTGCCTGCGCACAGGGTGTACCCGCCGTGGGCTACGGCACCGATGCCGCCGCATACGGCGCACAGTGCGTGCTCACCTCCACGCTCATCAACTGGGGGCCCTACTATGTAGAAACCATTGCCTCCGTGCTGGACGGCACATGGAAGCCCCGCGCCTACTGGGGCGGCTTTGATAAGGACGGCGTACGCCTTGCGCCCTTCGGTGCCGCCGTTCCTGCCGATGTGCAGGCCAGGGTGCTGGCAGAAATGGAAAAGCTGCAAAAGGGCGATGACCGCATCTGGGCCGGTCCCATCGTGGACCAATCCGGTGCCGTGGCCATTCCCGAAGGGGCACAGGCCACCGATGGCGACCTGCTGGGCATGACCTACTTTGTGGAAGGCGTGAGCGGCACCATTCCCAAATAATCCCGACCACCTGCTGCCTTACTGCCTAATCCGGGCCGCCCTGCGGCCCGGATTTTTGTCACGCTCCGTCAGGTTGACGCTTGCCGTGACCAGCCGCTGCTGGCAATATGTGCCAATGGGCGATACCAGACCCGGCAACGGACTCCAGCAGACAACAAAGGGCAGACCAGCCGCCCGCATATGACGGACCCATCCCCGATGACGCAGAAAACAGACACACAGAACCGCCTCAAACAGGTGCTCGCCCACCTGAAATCGCTCGGCAAACGCCTCACGCCGCAGCGCATCGCCATCATCAAGGCAATTATAGACCATCCGGGGCACCCCACGGCGGAGCAGATCCATCAGGCCATTCTGCCGCACTACCCCACCGTCAGCCTTGCCACCGTCTACAAGACCATCAACCTGCTCAAGGCGGCGGACGAGATCCTCGATCTGGAATTCCACGACTACGGCTCCCGCTACGATGCACGCCGTCCCCACCCACACCCCCACCTCATCTGCACCCGGTGCGGAGTTATCATGGACACGGAGCTTGCCGACATCGAAACTCTCACCGATGGACTTGCGCGCAAGGCCGGGTTCTCTGCCTCCTCCTTCCGGCTGGATATCTTCGGCCTGTGCCCCAAGTGCACACAAAAGTAAGGCATAACGCCCCATAGGCGCAAAAGTAGCGCCCTCTGAGCATGCGAATATGCCGCGCAGCACCGCGCGCGACAAAAATATTTCTCCTCACCGTTGACGATAATCCCTTTTTGTGGATAATGATTCTCCATAAGTCCCTTTCTGGAGTTCACACCCATAGATGCCTTACCCGGCAGAGTCCCTGCCGGCATGCCGCAATCATAAACAAAAGGAGGTCTTCGGATGGCCAAGAAAAAACTCACCACCAACGCAGGCGCCCCCGTTCCGGATAACCAGAATGCCATGACTGCCGGTCCCCGGGGACCCATGCTGCTGCAGGATGTGTGGTTTCTGGAAAAACTCGCCCACTTCGACCGCGAAGTCATTCCGGAGCGCCGCATGCACGCCAAGGGCTCCGGCGCATACGGCACCTTCACCGTCACCCACGATATAACCCGTTACACCAAGGCTAGGATTTTCTCGGATATCGGCAAAAAGACAGACCTGTTCGTGCGCTTCTCCACCGTGGCGGGCGAGCGCGGCGCAGCCGATGCGGAACGCGATATCCGTGGATTCGCCGTCAAGTTCTACACCGAACAGGGCAACTGGGACCTCGTGGGCAACAACACCCCGGTCTTCTTCCTGCGCGACCCGCTCAAATTCCCGGACCTGAACCACGCCGTAAAACGCGACCCGCGCACCAACATGCGCAGCGCAAAAAACAACTGGGACTTCTGGACCTCGCTGCCCGAAGCCCTGCATCAGGTCACCGTGGTCATGAGCGACCGGGGCATTCCCGCAACCTACCGGCACATGCACGGCTTCGGCAGCCACACCTTCAGCTTCATCAACGCCAAGAACGAACGCTACTGGGTCAAGTTCCACTTCAGAACCCAGCAGGGTATCAAGAACCTGACCGATGAAGAAGCAGAAGCACTTGTCGGTAAGTGCCGCGAAAGCCACCAGCGCGACCTGTACGAATCCATCGAAAAAGGCGACTTCCCCCGCTGGACCCTCTACGTGCAGATCATGCCGGAAAAGGACGCCGCCACCTGCCCCTACCACCCCTTCGACCTCACCAAGGTCTGGTTCCACAAGGATTACCCGCTTATCGAGGTAGGCGTCATGGAACTGAACCGCAACCCGGAAAACTACTTCGCGGAAGTGGAACAGGCAGCCTTCAACCCCGCCAACGTGGTGCCGGGCATCAGCTTCTCGCCCGACAAAATGCTGCAGGGACGCCTCTTCTCCTACGGCGATGCACAGCGCTACCGCCTTGGTGTGAACCACCACCTTATTCCGGTCAACGCCGCCCGCTGCCCGATGCACAGCTATCACCGCGACGGTGCCATGCGTGTAGACGGCAACCACGGCAGCACGCTCGGGTACGAACCCAACAGTTACGGAGAATGGCAGGAGCAGCCGGACTTCTCCGAGCCGCCCCTTGCGCTGGAAGGTGCCGCCGACCACTGGAACCACCGCGAAGATGACGACTACTACAGCCAACCCGGCAAGCTGTTCCGCCTGATGACGCCCGCACAGCAGCAACTGCTCTTTGCCAACACCGCCCGCTCCATAGGCGATGCGCCAAGAGAGATTCAGCTGCGCCACATCGGCAACTGCCTTAAGGCAGACCCCGCCTACGGCAAGGGCATTGCCGACGCACTGGGCATTCCGCTCAGCGACGTCAAGTAACCGGCGACGTCAAACAACCGGCCCCGCCTACGTCTTGCACACGGGCCGGAGAGCACACGCTTTCCGGCCCGTTCGCCGTCACGCCCCTTCTGCCTGTACGGCGGGTGCCACCTTCCTGTTTTGACGACTACCGCCGTCCATCCTGTTTTGACGGCTCGCGCCGTCTGGCCTACACTACGCAGTGCCACGCGGCGGCATTGACACGCTCCCGTTCCGGGTGCATGGGAACACTCCCGCCGCACAGCGGAGTACTCACCGTTTTTTCGTATTGCAGGAGCAAGCATGGACGTTTTGCAGGGACTGGATTCCGGGGATAAATTCCCGTGGCATGTACAGGGGCTGCCCTACACTGTGGAACTGCCGCTGGTGCGCGTTCCCGCCGGTGACAAGGTGCTGCGCATCGCATCGCTCAATCTGGTTGGGCAGGTGCGGCTGAACCGCGACCTCGGTGTGCTGCTGGCGCGCAAGGTCCGCGCCGTGGTGGGCAACATGTCCGGCGTGGTGCTGCTCACCGTGGTGGAAAAAGGGCTGCAACTGGCTCAGGTCGTGGCAGAGGAACTGGGGCTGGAGGCCATGGCCGTGGCCTACAACCGTGTCAAACCGCATATGGAAGCCGACCGCCGCCCCGTGCTGCAGGTCGGCGCCTCATCCATCACCAGCGGCGGCAAGTTCCTCGCCCTGTACGAGCGCGACATGAACCTGCTGGCCACAGGCAAGCGCTTCATCCTGCTGGATGACGTGGTCTCCACAGGCGGCACCATCTTCAGCCTTGCAGACCTGCTGGAAGAAGTCATGCGCCAGCGGCAGCTGCCCCCCCCGGTCATAGAAGGCATTTTCTGCGCCGCCATAGAGGGCGACCAATCCCCCCTGCTGCCCGCCCCGGTCCATGCCGTGGGCATCCTGCCCGTTCCGGTCACGGAGACGGCCTAGCCATGTCCGCCCCCCTGCCCGTATCCCCCCCTGCCCCCGCGCAGGACGCTGAATCCCCCGGTACCGCCGCACCCCTGCTGGAATGCCGGGGCATCGTCAAGCGGTTCGGGCCGGTCACGGCCAACAGCGGCGTGGACCTTGCGGTGCACGCGGGGCAGATTGTCGCCATTCTGGGCGAAAACGGCGCGGGCAAATCCACACTCATGTCCATCATCGCGGGCCGCTACCGCCCGGATGAAGGCGAGTTGTTGCTGGATGGGCAGCCTGTGCACTTCTCCTCCCCCGCACAGGCATTGCAGCGCGGCATAGGCATGGTTTACCAGCGGTTCATGCTCGTGGGCCCCCTCACCGTGGCAGAAAACATCCTGCTCGCTGCAGACGCCGCCCGCGCAGGCAGGGGAACCCCCCGGCACACCATCGCTACCGTTTCCGCCCGCATCCGCGAGCTTGCAGACCGCTACGGCCTGCACGTAGACCCGCAGGCCCGCGTGCGCGACCTGTCCATGGGCGAACGGCAAAGGGTGGAGATCCTCAAACTGCTGGTGCAGGAAGCCCGCGTCCTCATCTTCGATGAACCTACAGCGGTGCTCGCCCAGCCGGAAGTAGAGGGGCTTTTCTCCGTCTTCCGCAAACTGCGCGCAGACGGGCGGGGCATTCTCTTCATCACCCACAAGCTGGAAGAGGTGCTCGGCGCGGCAGACCGCATCGCCATTCTGCGGCGTGGCCGCATCGTGGCGCAGACAGAACCGGACAAAATCAACAACAAGCTGGAACTGGCCCGGCTCATGGTGGGCCGCGAACTGGTGCTGCGCGTGGACAAGCCCCCCGTGCCGCTGGGCGAAAAGGTGTTTGAGGCACGCAACCTGTGCGGTGCCGGATTCAGCGATATTTCCTTTGCCGTGCGCCGGGGTGAAATTTTCTCCATTGTGGGCGTGGCGGGCAACGGGCAGGAGCAGCTTGCCTGTGTCGTGGCAGGCGTGGCACAGGCCCATGGCGGCAGCGTGCGTTTTCTGGGCGAGGAATACTCCCCGCTCCAGTGGGTGCAGAGAATCCTGCATCCGGCCGCCACAGGCACTGCCGTGGCCTACGTGCCGGAAGACCGGCACCATGTGGGCAGCATCGCGGGCATGGGCCTGCGCGAAAATTTCTTCCTCACCCGCAGGCAGGACGCGGGAGAAGGCCCGTGGCTGGACACCGCCCGCATGGAACGCGAAACGCGGCAGGCCATAGCCCGGTTCGGCATAGTCACCCACAATGCGGAAACGCCCGCAGGCAGTCTTTCCGGCGGCAACCTGCAAAAGCTGCTGCTGGCGCGTGAAATGGCCCGCAACCCAGCCCTGTTCATCGCCGAGCAGCCCACGCAGGGGCTGGACATAAAAGCCACCGAAGACGTGTGGGCGGCCATGCTCGCGCAGCGTGAACACTCCGGGGTGCTGCTTGTCACCGGCGACCTGAAGGAAGCCCTCTCCCTGTCCGACCGCATAGGCGTGATGTTCCGGGGCAGGCTTCTGGACATCATTGATACGCAGGACGTGGAGCGCGTGGAACGCATCGGCCTGCTCATGGCCGGAACCACAACCGCCTGAAACGGACCATCTCCCCATGCTCATACTGGAAAAACGCCATACCCCCCTCAAACACCGGGCCATAACCACCGCCTCCGTGGCGCTGGGCACGGCACTGCTGGCCGGGGCTGCCGTCATGGCACTGTACGGGGCCAACCCGCTGCTGGCTTACGCCGCCATGTTCAAGGGCGCGCTGGGGTCTACCTTCGGGCTGACGGAGGTGGTGGTAAAGGCCATCCCGCTCACCCTCACCGGGCTTGCCGTGGCCCTGTGCGCCACCATGCTGCTGTGGAACATCGGCTGCGAGGGGCAGCTTGTCATGGGCGGCATAGGTGCCGCCGGGGTGGTCATGCTGTTTGCCCCGGTGCTGCCCTCCCCGCTGCTGCTGCCTGCCGTCATCCTGTGCGGGGCGGCGTGCGGCGCACTGTGGGCCTTTGTGCCCGCCCTGCTGCGGGTATGGGCCAATGTCAGCGAAATCCTTACCACCCTGCTCCTGAACTACGTGGCCATCATCCTCATGGAATACCTGTATTTCGGCCCGTGGCGCGACCCGCAGGGCATGGGCTTTCCCGGCACGCCGCTCTTTCCGCCCGCCGCCATGCTGCCACGCCTTCTGGATACCCGCATCCATCTGGGGCTGGTTTTCGCCGTGGCCCTTGCCGCCGGGCTGCACTTCCTGCTGGCCCGTTCCAAATGGGGCTTCTCCGTGCGCATAACCGGGCACGGCCCGCAGGCCGCAGGATATGCGGGCCTGAACGTACCGCGCCAAACCCTGCTGGTCATGGCCGCCAGCGGCGCGCTGGCAGGACTTGCCGGAGCGGGCGAGGCAGCCGCCATACACTACCGGCTGCAGGAAGGATTCGCGGCGGGCTACGGGTATGACGGCATCATCGTGGCCTGCCTCGCTGCCCTGCAGCCCCGGCTCATCCCCTTCTGCGCGCTGCTGCTGGGCGTGTTCATCGTGGGCGGCGAGCAGCTTGCCACCACCATGCAGCTGCCCGCCTCCATCAGCCGGATACTGGAAGGGGCGCTGCTGTTCGGCTTTCTGCTGGGAGAAAACTTCGGCCGCTACCGCATCCGCCCTGCAAGGCGGATCAAAGGAGCCGCATGATGCTGGAAGACATTGCCTTCATCACCAAAATAGCAGTCAAATCCTCGGCAGCGGTCTTCTTCGCCGCCCTTGGCGAAATTTTCACCCAGCGCAGCGGCGTGCTGAATCTGGGCGTGGAAGGCATGATGCTTGTGGGCGCGCTGGCAGGTGTCGCCGTGGGCAGCGCCACCCAGAACCCCGTGCTCGCCACGCTGGGCGGCATGGCCGTGGGCGGCACGCTTGCCCTGCTGCACGCCTTTTTCGCCATCACCCTGCGGGTGAACCAAACCCTTTCCGGCCTTGCCCTGACCATTCTGGGCGGCGGGCTCGCCAGCTTTCTGGGCCGCGCCTACATCGGCAAGCCTGCCCTGCGCATGACGGTCTGGAACGTGCCCTATCTTTCCGACATTCCCGTTGTGGGCGATGTCTTCTTCAGGCAGACTCCTCTGGTCTATGCGGCCTACCTGCTCGTACCCGCAGCCGCGTGGGTGCTGTTCCGTTCCCGGCTCGGGCTGCGCATACGCGCCGTGGGCGAAGATGCCGCCTCCGCCGATGCAGCGGGCGTGCCCGTTGCCGCCATCCGTTACGGGTGCACGGTGTTCGGCGGCTGCATGGCAGGGCTGGGCGGCGCGTATCTTTCGCTCGCCTACACGCCGGGATGGAAGGAAAACATGACCATGGGGCAGGGCTGGATAGCCATCGCCATGGTCATCTTCGCCACATGGCACCCTGTGCGCGCGTACGCGGGGGCGCTGCTCTTCGGCGGGCTGGCGGCCCTGCAATTCTTCTTTCAGGCCACGGGCGTGGAGGTTGTGCCCATTCACATCCTCCGCATGTTCCCGTATCTTGCCACCATCCTAGTGCTCATTGCCGTGATGCGCCTTGACAGAACAAGGGGAAGCGGCGCGGGTCCCGCCGCGCTGGGCATCCCCTTCAGCCGGGAGGGCTGACCATGTCTCACACCAACACACTCACCGACACACTTACCAACACGCTGATAGGCACAGCCGTGGGCGAGACGCCCGCAGACCTGCTCATCCGCAACGTCCGGCTGGTCAACGTCCTTTCCGGCGAAATCCACCCCGCGCACATCGCGGTCAAAGACGGCTGCGTCATCGGCTTTGAGGAGTACGAAGCCCGCACCGTGGTGGACGCCCGGCACCGCTACTGCGTTCCCGGCCTCATAGACGGGCATATCCACATAGAATCCACTCTGCTCTCTCCGGCCCGCTTTGCGCGCATAGCGGCACAGCACGGCACCGCCGCCGTCATCTGCGACCCGCACGAGATTGCCAACGTCATGGGCACCGCCGGGCTGGAATACATGCTGGCAGCCAGCGAACACCTGCCCCTCTCCGTGTTCATGATGATGCCCTCATGCGTGCCCGCCACGCATATGGAAAGCTCCGGCGCGGTGCTCACCCACGAGCATGTGCACGATTTTCTCACCCGCTACCCTCAGCGCATACTGGGGCTGGCAGAGGTGATGAACTACCCCGGCGTGCTTTTCCGCAACCCGGAGGTGCTGGCCAAGCTGAACGCCGCACAGGGCCGCGTCATAGACGGGCACGCCCCGCTGCTGCACGGCAAGGACCTGAACGCCTACATCATTGCCGGTCCTGCCAGCGACCACGAATCGTCCACCGTGGAAGAGGCACGCGAAAAGCTGCGCAAGGGCATGCACCTTATGGTGCGCGAAGGCTCGCAGGAACACAACCTGCTCGACCTGCTGCAAACCGTCAACGAATTCAACAGCCACCGCGCCTCGTTCGTCTGCGACGACCGTCTGGTGAACGACCTCGTAAACCACGGCCACATGGACGACATCCTGCGCAAGGCCATGGCAACAGGGCTTGCGCCCATGCGCGCCGTGCAGATGGCCACCATAAACACCGCCCGCTACTTCGGGCTGCACAGGCGTGGCGCCTTAGCTCCCGGCTACCGGGCAGACATGGTGCTGCTCGACGATCTGCAATCCTTCACCATTGCCGACTGCTACCTTGCGGGCCGCCGCGTAGAGGAGTGCGACTTCTCCTCTTCCGTGCATTTTTCCGAAAACACCATGCGGGTGGCCAATCTGGACAAAGACGCCCTGCGCGTTCCCGCACAAGCAGGCAAGCTGCGGGTCATCGGCATTATGCCGGGCCAGATCATCACAGAACACCAGCTGCTGGAACCGGCCCTGCGCGAAGGGGAAGCCGTGGCCGATGCCGGACGCGATCTCGCCAAACTTGCCGTGTTTGAGCGGCACAACGCCAGAGGCAACGTAGGGCTGGGATTCGTCACCGGGCTGGGCCTGCGGGCAGGTGCGCTGGCGGGCACAGTGGCCCATGATTCGCACAACCTGATTGTCGGCGGCATGGACGATGAAGACATGCTCACCGCCGCGCGCGAGGTAGTACGCATCGGCGGCGGACTGGCCGTGGCCCATGCGGGCAAGGTGCTGGCGTCGCTGCCGCTGCCCATTGCCGGACTCATGAGCGATGCGCCCGTAGAAGAGGTGCTGGCTGGCCTGCAATCCATAAATGCCGCCCTCGCCACACTGGGCTACAAGCTCGGCAGCCCCTTTGCCGCCCTTTCCTTCCTCGCCCTGCCGGTCATCCCGTCACTTAAGCTTACAGATATGGGGCTGGTGGATGTGCAGCGGTTCGCCATGGTAGGATTATGGGCTGAGTAGTCATTAAAAAGGTTCATCGCGGTATTCCTCGATGAACCTTTTTTCGTTCCTCACGCGACGGTAATCCCCGCCCCTTCTGCCTTCCATCTGCTATTTGGCATCCATCTTCTGGAATTGCCGTTCCTTCTGCTCAGGTGCCTTCATCGACCATGAGAGAGGTGCACAATGCAAATCAACAAAAACTAAGCGTATCGGGCTTGCCTCTTTTGTTATTCAAAACGTTCGAATTTTACGCGTTCTTCTTTCTCTTCGCTTTGTTTTTCTTTTTTAACTCGGTTCGCAAATAGAGACTTGTTCGTAGTGGCCCAATCTCTGACCCGTTTGTCCTTGTGGTCGAGCAGCTGATCGAAAAGGGGTAGATTTTGCTCCATAATTTCTGCGCGAGAGCCACGCCAAGACATGGGTTCTAGGGTTATTTTGAATATGTCGAGAAGTTCCGTCGGACTGTCGTGCTGTTCGAGCATGTTCAATGCAAGAGGAGTCCAGCATACGTCCCCCTCCTCTGTCCGGACTTTGGGATTGAGTGCCTTGGCCATTTTTAGATAGTTAACCTGCGGATCAGGGGCACAGCAATCGTGAATAACTTCTTCGTCGATCATCGCAAGGAATTTCCACAACCCATATTCAGAGTCATGATAAGCACAATATGGAACAGAGCTACAGCTATCTGAAAGAACAAACTTTTTAATAAAACCATAGGGCCACCACTGTGCAAGCTTTTCCAATGTATATTGGCAATCGAGTATGGAAAGTCTGTCTTTCAACTGCGAAATGATGTTGTCAAATATTTCAGGAGCATGTTCCTTTGGCGAGTGCAGATCGGTGCAAGACTCAATGATTGAGCCGATTTGATAGTCCATAATCCTTATGGTATTGTTATCAGCTTGGCTGATTAAACGTAATGCCATTTGCGTTACGCTTGAATATGGAGATGACTTTTTAAGTCGCATATATAATATTTCCAACATGACTTCTGTTGAATCATTTTTATTTGATAACACACTTAGTATCAAATATAGATCATTATCAGATAACTGCTCATGGACTTTCCCATATCCTAGGAGTTTATACCAGTAAGTTTGACACTTGCCTATGTGAATAGAATCAATGATGCGCTTAATGGCTTTTTCATCGAGTGGAGATTCTTTTTGGATAAGCATGAAGTACTTTGAGAAATATATATCAGTGAGGGATTGATCGAGAATGCTGTTTGCAAGTTCGGACTTCATATCCGCAAGCAAATACAAAAATCCTTGAACAAAACGAATGGCCTTACCCTGTTCTGGAAGAAGGGAAAAGGTTTCATAAATAACATGCCAAGTCGCTTTGTTCGGCGAATGCATGGCAACCCCATGTCCTAAGTCGAAGAGTTGGCCTGAGTCGTATTCAAGAATCTTCGGCAGCAGACTCGCAAACGTATTTGGGTCAGAAGCGAGTTCTTTCCCTAGTTCTTGGGTCGCAAGGGTGGCCTGTTTTAATTCTGATTCGGTGTCCTCTTCAAGGAATAAGTCTGAATAACGAAAGTCACCGCATAGACATAGGTGAATTCGATACTCGAGAGCGCTAGGAAGAAGGGAATTTTTAAGGGTGTTAAGAGCAGATATTTCTTCAACTGATGCTGTTTTGAAATCAAATCTCAGAAGGTCGTTGATCGCATACACAGCTTCATTCCAGTGGCCGCAGTGTGTGGTGATCATTTGGACTGCGTCTACTAGCTCCTCGGAAAACCCTGCGAGCCATAGTCCTCTAAATCTATTGGCTAGCATCTGGCGAGCCTCTTCTGCGGTGCATGAGTTGCTTGTTATGTGTTGCAGCGTAGTGATCCTGCTACAAAGTTGTGGATACCCAGTTAAGCTACTATCCTGACTCAAACAGGAGCAGTGGATGAGTAACACACGACGA
>NZ_BLVP01000003.1 GCF_013340305.1 Desulfovibrio psychrotolerans | reverse complement strand
CGTCGTGTGTTACTCATCCACTGCTCCTGTTTGAGTCAGGATAGTAGCTTAACTGGGTATCCACAACTTTGTAGCAGGATCACCTGTAAGGTTTCCGGTAGGTCGCCAAGAGGAAACTGAATAGGCGAGTGCAGAGGCGGAGGCAGTTCCCATATCGCACGATACCGGATGTCTTCCCTGATCCGCGCAAGGTGGAACTGTTTATCCGCCGAGGCAGCTGCCCGTTGCAGCCTTTCCTGCTGGTTGGCGGCCTGGATGAACCCGCGCTGTTGCACTGCTGTCCCTGGGGAGTTGGAATATGGATACTGATGAACTGATAGGTCGCTGCCAAGATGGCTAACATCGACCGCCATAGCAATAGGGGGGGCTGGCAGGGGGGCGGTGGAACTCTGCACTTCTGGTTGCTCGTTGAATCTAACGGTCGTGGTTGCGTTGGTGGCTAGTGCTGCGGCGATTGTTTCGTCGAGTGTATTTTGCATACGTCTTTCATTTTAAGGCCGAGGGAGGTGATCCTCCCTCGGGTTATGGGTTATTTGCTTGAAACTTCAATCGTGGCGTCAGATAGAGCTGTGCAAAATTTCAGTTTGTAGACCACAGTTCTGCCTGCCGGGAATTGTTCGGGAGGCATCTGGAGGGTGGTGAGGATTGAATTTGCGAGCCGGTCGGGGTGCTCAAGGAGCTCTGACCGGTCAAGTTCTACTTCGACGCAGGGGAGGTTTGTTCCAATTTTCTTTTCCATTTTTGTACTCCTTCCGTACTGGGGGTTAGTTGTCTAACTGGTTGCGGGGGTCGTCCTCAATTCTGCCGTCTAGCCAGCTGAGGAATGAGCCACGCTCAAAACCGACTCGACCTTTAAAAAGGATAGAGGGGGGGCCTTGGCGCTTGGCCTGCAAATTTGCAATGGTTCGTGAGTTAATTAAACCTCCTGTAATTTCGGTTAGTGAATGCCTTGCGAAGATCGGGGGTAGTAGTTCACGGATGGCCCCGATGAAGTTATCTTTGGCAGTCATTTGAATCCTCCTTCTGGAAACGCTCGTTGCGTTATTTGTTAAATAATTAACGCAGCTAAGATGCTGTGAAAATTCGCAAAAGTGGATTAATGTAGAGTTTTTTGGGAGGTCAGCTTTTTGTATTTTAACATGCTGAATTTATTATATATTGGTTATTGGAATTAAATTTTGTTATAAAATATGCTATGACTTATTTTGTTTTTTTATTAAATTTCAGTATGTTGAAATGCAAAAAGGGTTGGCTGAGTGTGTCAGCCATTGTTTTGATGTATTAGATGGGGTGCGAAATGAGATGTGGATAGCAGGCGATATAGCCACTTGGATTTGAAAGAGGTGGGACTGTGCTGTGGTGCTGTGTGGAGCAGATGGTTTATCTTCACAAGCTGTCACAGCGAGACGTTGGGCATCACGCCAAATTTTGTGGCAGTTTTGTGGCACTCATCACAAGGCAAAAGAAAAGGCACCTACAGCTTTTGGCTGTAGGTGCCTTAAATTCTTTGGTACCGAGGGCGAGACTCGAACTCGCAAGGGATTGCTCCCGGCGGATTTTGAGTCCGCTGCGTCTACCAATTCCACCACCCCGGCGTGTGTGAGGCATGATTGATAGAGGAGATGGGCTTTTCTGTCAATATTTTGGTGTCGCACAGGCAATAAAAACACTTAACAAGGAGCAGCGCATAGGATACCTAACCCTCTTTCTGTCGCAACCGTTTTGGGAGGTCTTTCATGGTATTTCCGCTCGGGTCAGTGTTCAACGTGGTCTGCATCCTTGTGGGGGGCGTTGTTGGTTTGGTTCTGGGCGGGCGTCTGCCGGACCGGGTTCGGGCCATTGTGTTCACCGGTCTGGGACTGTGCACCCTTATCATCGGGTTGCAGATGGGGCTGAAGACGCAGAATCCGCTGGTCCTTGTCTTCAGTATTCTGCTGGGGTGCATTACGGGTGAACTGCTGCGGCTTGAGGACAGGCTTACCGGCTTTGGCGAGTGGATGAAACGCCGTTTGCGCTGCGGCAACGAGCGGTTCACAGAGGGATTTGTCTCTTCCTCGGTGCTTTTCTGCATCGGCTCCATGGCCATTCTTGGAGCCTTTGACGAGGGACTGCGCGGGGACCACACCATTCTGTTCACCAAGTCGATTCTTGACGGGTTTGCCTCTGTGGCCTTTGCCGCCAGCTTCGGGCTGGGGGTGCTGTTTTCTTCCGTACCGGTGTTTGTGTATCAGGCGGGGCTAACCCAGTTTGCCACCGTACTGCAGCCCATTCTTTCCGAGCCGATGATGACGGAACTCACCGCGGCAGGCGGTACGCTTATCATAGGCATCAGCGTGAATCTGATGGAACTGCGGCGCATACCCCTGACCAACATGCTGCCCGCGTTGCTCTACGCTCCCATTCTGGCGCATTTTCTCATGTAAGTCGCCGCTCCGTTGTTTTTTGCGGACATTACCGCTTCAGGGCTTGCACTCTTTGTTGCACGCCTTATGCTATGGGGCCGCAGGAATGAGGAAGTCCGTTGCGCTGCTGCGAACGGTTCCGCTGCCTTTCTTTGCACCATTTTGAGCATTGCTGAAATGGATTGAGTTCGCAATGTGCCGGTGTATCGCTCTCTGCGGAATGGAGTTTTAACAGCCAGCCATGCCTTATGAACGTTCGCCATGTGACAGCGTTTTTATTCTGCGGAAGAGACGCCAGCACTATGTGTGCACGGCCCGCCGGTGGCGGAACGGAGCATGGCGATGCAACACCCGCCACGAGTTTACGAGAACGGAATGAATCAGAAGAACGCCATACATATTGAAGGGGCCCGCCAGCATAACCTGAAAAATCTTACGCTGGATATCCCCCGTGATGAACTGGTGGTGGTGTGCGGCCCTTCCGGGTCGGGGAAATCCACGCTGGCGTTTGACATTGTCTATGCCGAAGGGCAGCGCCGGTATGTAGAATCGCTGTCTGCGTACGCCCGGCAGTTCCTGCCCCAGATGGACAAGCCGGATGTGGACAAGATTGAGGGGCTTTCTCCCGCCATATCGCTGGAGCAGCAGGCTGCATCGCGCAACCCCCGGTCCACTGTGGGCACGGTGACGGAAATATACGACTTTTTGCGCGTGTTTTATGCACGCCTTGGCATCATGTACTGCCCCGTGTGCGGAAAGCCCATTGCCGCCCGAGCGGCGGACGAGATTATTGCCGATATTCTTGCCCTTGCCCCCGGCACGCGATTTATGATTCTTGCCCCGCTGGTGGCGCACCAGAAGGGCACCCACGCCGACCGGTTCAAGAAGCTGAAGGCCGAAGGCTTTGTGCGGGTGCGGGTGGATGGCGAGGTGGTTGCCATTGATGACGTGCCCGTGCTTGAGAAGAACCGCAAGCACACCATTGAGCTGGTGGTGGACCGTCTGGTGATGAAGGAAGGTCTGCGCGGCAGGCTGGCAGATTCGGTGGAACTGGCCCTGAAATATGGCGAAGGGCAGCTTTCCGTAGCGGTGATAACGGCAGAGGGCAGCATTGAAGAGACGGTACACTCCACGGAATCGGTATGCCCCACCTGCAAGATAAGTCTGCCCAGACTGTCGCCGCAGCTGTTCTCGTTCAACAGCCCGCAGGGGGCGTGTCCGCGTTGTTCCGGCATTGGTGCGGTGGAGTATTTTGAGCCCAACCTGCTTGCCCCGAACAAGGGGTTGTCGCTTGCCGGTGGCGGGTTGCTGCCGTGGAAGAATGCAAAGGTCATGGCCCGGTATGAGGCGGGGCTGAAAAGGCTGGGCAAGGCGCATGGCTTTTCGCTGGAAACCCCGTTCAAGGAGTACTCGGGTGAGGCGTGGAACGCCCTGTTTCATGGCGATGTTGCTGCCGGATGGGAGGGGGTTGCCGTTATTCTTGAGCGGGGCATGGACTTTGGGCAGACATGGCGCGACGAACTTTCCCGCTTTCGGCAGAGCAGGCCGTGCCCCGTCTGCAAGGGGGCGCGTCTGCGCGAAGAGCCGCTTGCCGTTCGGGTGGATGACCTTTCCATCTTCGATTTCTGCTCTCTTTCAGTGGGGCGGGCGCTGGAGTGGCTGCAAGGGCGCAGGTTTGCCGCATCGCTTTCTGCCATAGCGGAGCCGCTGCTCAAGGAGCTCACCCACAGGCTCAGTTTCATGGTGAACGTGGGGCTGGACTACATTTCGCTCGGGCGGAACATGACCACCCTTTCGGGCGGAGAAGCGCAGCGCATACGGCTGGCATCGCAGCTCGGGTCCGGTCTTGTGGGGGTAACCTACGTGCTGGATGAACCTTCCATAGGGCTGCACCCGCGGGATAACGAGCGGCTCATAAGTACATTGCGCAGCCTGCAACGGCGCGGCAACACCGTGCTGGTGGTGGAGCATGACGAGGCGACAATCCGCGAGGCGGATACCGTTATCGAACTGGGACCGGGTTCCGGCATGCTGGGCGGCGAGATTATGTTTAACGGTCCGGTTCCCGAGCTTCTGGCGCATTCCGAATCGCTTACCGCAAAGTACCTGCGCGGAGAGATGTTCATAGACCTGCCGGAATCAAGGCGTAACGGCAAGGGAACGCTGTATCTCAAGGGGGTGACCACCAACAATCTGCGCAATGTGGACGTGCGCATTCCGCTGGGGGCGCTTACCTGCGTTACCGGTCCCTCCGGTTCGGGAAAAAGCTCGCTTGTGGTGGATTCGCTGTACAAGCATGTGGCATTGCACCAGTCTATAAAGGTGGATTCTCCCGGACAGATTCAGGGTATTGAGGGGCTGGAACACATTGAGCGCATAGTCGCCATAGACCAGACGCCCATAGGGCGGACGCCGAGGTCCAACCCCGCCACCTATACCAAGGTTTTTGACGAGATACGCACTATTTTTGCCATGACGCCCGATGCCAAGAAGCGCGGCTATGCTCCCGGCAGGTTCAGCTTTAACGTGCGGGGTGGGCGGTGCGAGGCGTGCGGCGGCGACGGGCAGATTCGCGTGGAGATGCACTTTTTGCCGGACGTATACGTGACCTGCGATGTGTGCAAGGGCAAGCGGTACAGTCATGAGACGCTTGAGGTGCGTTACAAGGGCAACAACATTGCGGATGTGCTGGACATGACGGTGCGCCAGGCAAGGGCGTTTTTTGAGAATTATCCTGTGCTGGAACGCCGCCTTGCCGTATTGGAAGATGTGGGGCTTGAATACCTGCGTCTGGGGCAGCCCGCCACCACGCTTTCCGGGGGTGAGGCGCAGCGCATAAAAATTTCGCGCGAGCTTGGCAAGCGCAGCCTGCCGGGCACGCTCTATATTCTGGATGAGCCTACCACGGGACTGCACATGCACGAGGTGGGCAAGCTTATCCGTGTGCTGGACCAACTGGTGGACAAGGGTGCCACCGTTGTAGTCATAGAGCATAACACTGATATGATTCTGGCGTCTGATTACGTTATTGACCTTGGACCGGGAGGCGGCGAAAACGGCGGCAGAGTGGTTTCCTGCGGAACTCCGGAGGAAATAGTGGCGGACCCGCAGTCGGTTACGGGTTCGTTTTTGGAAAGGGAGCGGCATGTCCGCCTGAAAGGATAGCTGACCTTTCCATAAGATATGGGTACATGGGTAGAATGGTTATTTCGGGAAGCCGAAGAGAGAAGGAGAGCCATGGAAAGAAGACAGTCCCGCGTAACGAGTTTTGATGAAGTGTACACGGCATTGTTCGTCGATTTCGACAACATTTTCACAAGGTTGGAGGAGCTTTCTCCCGCAGCCGCCCGTTCGTTTGCCACCAATCCGCAGCGCTGGCTGCGTTGGCTGGAAACCCATGCCGTGCGCATGCTGTACGGCGATGGAGTGCGCCGCCGCATTCTCAAGCGGTGCTGCTACCTTAACCCGCATTGCTACCACCAGTACCGTCCGTTCTTTATCCGGGCGGCATTCAACGTTATCGATTGCCCGCCGCTGACGAATCAGGGCAAGACCAGCGCGGATATCCATTTGGTTATGGATGCCATGGACACCCTGAACCACAAGACCCAGTTTGACGAGTTCATCATCCTTTCCGGAGATGCGGATTTTACCCCCCTGCTCATACGGCTTCAGGAGCACGCGCGCAGAACGCTGGTGCTTTCTGTGGGCTACGCTTCCCCCGCGTACACGGCGGCAAGCTCGTGGCGGATACGGGAAGACTGGTTCGTACAGCAGGCGCTGGAAGATCGTCCCATGGACGAGTATCAGCCGCCATTATCCACATCCGCGCGCATAGTGCGCCCCGCCTCCCGCTCGGAAAGCGGGCACATGGAAAGGGGAGCGCAGATCGTCAAGCGTATGGTTTCGGAATCGTCAACGCCCGTGCCGCTGGCGCAGCTTTCGCACACGTTGCAGAAAGAACTGGATGCTGCGCAGGACTGGTTCGGATTCGGCAGGTTCCGCGACTATCTGGAGGCGTTGGAACTGGACAGGCTGGAGGTTTCCAGCGTGGTTCCGGGGTATGTGTACGATCCCGCCCGCCATGAAGAGCCCGAGGAGACCAGTGCCAGAACGGAGTTCAAGGAACGCTACCCGGAACTCTATGACTTTGCCCTGAGAGTGCACCGTCTGACCGATGTGCCCTTGCTGATGCCCGAACACTACCGGGATGTGCTGGGGTTCATTGTGGAAGAGGTGAATGAAAACGGCTTTTTCCTGACCAACACCTCGCGCAGCGTCCGTGACAAGTGCGTGGAGCGGGGCGTGCCTGTGGGCAGGGCGCATGTCAATTTTGTGCTGGTGGGAATAACCCGCGGCGGGTACGCCCTTGCAGAGCAGAAGGGCGTGAGTCTGAAGGAGGTTGCCAAGGCCTTCATGCGTAATGTGAAGGATCTGTGCAACCGCACGCAGTTTGATCTGGATGTGGAGGAGACGCGGCTGCTTATGCAGTGGATAATGCCGCTGGAGAACGGGGACTAGCGCTACCGTTGCAGATGGCGCGCACCTGACGCAGGTGGTGCCGAGAACGATCATAGTACGGGCGGAAGGCTGTCGGGCCTTCCGCCCGTTTTGTGTTGTCTGTACCATCAGTCGTCATGGGTGTGGTTTCCTGTGCCGATTCGGATGGAAAGCGGTTCCGTTTTGGACCGACATAGGCAAACGGGGCGTGGGGGCAACGCCGTGAAGGGCGAAACCGGCATGATAAATTTAGGGAAGGGGTTTTTTGTCACACAATTGTCAACATGTCTCTGCATGTTACATAGGGGTGACGCATCCGCGTTGCCCGCAGTTTCTATACTTCTGGTGAGTTGCCTGATGCCTGCAGGAGAGCAGGAATCGCATAGTATACTTATTTCTTCCCCCATCGGGGGATTTTTAGGAATTAATCCATGAGCATAAAAGCCAAGCTTCTCAGCATCTGCCTTGTGGCCATTTTGGGACTCAGTGCTATCTATCTGGTAAACCTGTTCGGGGCGCGCACCGTGGACCGGGCTATTCTGGTTAATCTTGCGGCCCAGCAATCCACCATTGCCATGCTTCAGGCTCGGCGCGCGGAGAAGGATTTTCTGGCCCGGAAGGACCCGGCACTCATTGAACGGTTTTCCGGTGCTGTGCAGGAATCTTCACGAAACCTGAAGGTCGTGGCCGCTAATCAGCCAGTTTATGCCGCCCGTGCGGAGGAGGCTGTACGATACCTTGAGCGGTACAAGACCAGTTTCATGGACGTGGCCGCAACCGTTCAGTTACTGGGGCTTAATGAGAATGAGGGACTCAGCGGAACGTTGCGCGCCGCCATTCATAAGGTCGAAGAGATTATCGACAGGCAGGATGATGACAGCTTGAAGGCAGATATGCTCATGCTCCGCCGCCGCGAGAAGGATTTTATGCTTCGCGGTGATGTAAAGTATCTGGAGAGATTTACGGCAGATGCTGGCAAGATGCTGGAACGGCTGGATGTTTCCGACAGGTATGAGTATTCCTTGAAGCAGGAAATGAAAGCACTTGTTTTGGCCTATCAGGAATCGTTCGGGCGTTATGTTGAGGGTGCACAACGGGTGGAGGCCAGCCTCGGGGAACTTGTGGGGGTAATCCGCACTGCGGAGCCCATGTTGGAAACATTGGCCGTAGAGGCGCGGGAAGCTGTTGAGGCGGAGCGCAGCATTGTCGAGCGGGGGATGATGATTACGGAACTGGTGACGGCCTTTCTTCTGATAGGCCTTATTTCTCTGGTTGTCCGTTCCATTCTGAGTGCTTTGGGGCGGTTACGGGAATGCTCGCGCAGGGTGGCTTCCGGTGAATATGATGCCTGCAACCAGACGAGTTTTACCGGAGAACTGGAAGCTTTGCGGCTGGATATTGCCAGTATGGTGGAAGAACTGAAGACGAGCATGGACGATGCCCGGAAGAAGGGCGAAGAAGCTGTCCGCGAGTCTGAGAGAGCCAGAACGGCAATGCTGGAAGCCACCAAGGAAAAGGAACATGCTGCAGCGCTGTTGCAAACCATGCGTGACGTGGCAGGGAAGGCCGAAGAAATTTCCCGTCATCTTGCTGCGTCTACTGCCGAGCTTTCTGATCAGGCTTCTCAGATTAATACCGGGGCGGAGAGGCAGCGCAGGCAGACCGAAGAGGTGGCCACCGCCATGGAGGAGATGAATGCCACGGTGCTGGAGGTGGCGCAGAATGCCTCCGGTGCGGCGGAAGGGGCGGAAAAGGCACGTCAGTTTGCTGAAGAGGGCGTGCAGCGCATGGTGAATGTTGTGGCGGCCACGAGTGAGGCGCAGGACAAGGCGATAGCCATGAAGTCTTCGCTGGACCTGCTGGGCGAGCGGGCGCAGTCTATAGGCGCGATTATGGGTGTTATCACTGATATTGCTGATCAGACCAATCTGCTTGCCCTGAACGCGGCCATTGAGGCCGCGCGGGCCGGAGAAGCAGGCAGGGGATTTGCCGTGGTGGCGGACGAAGTGCGTAAGCTGGCGGAAAAGACCATGACAGCGACGGGTGAGGTGCAGGCGGCCATACGCGGCATTCAGGACGGCACACGCGTCAACATAGGCGCAATGGATGAGGCCTCGCGCGCCATAAGTACCAGCACGGAGCTGACGCATGCGGCAAGCGAATCGTTGCAGACGATTATGCAGATAGTTAGCGATACGGCTGACAGGGTCCGGTCCATAGCCACGGCGGCGGAAGAGCAGTCTGCGGCCAGCGAAGAGGTTACGCGTTCCACGGAGGAAATCCGCGCCATAACCGCAGACACGAGTGAGAGCATTACCCATACGACCAAGGAAATTAGCACCCTGACCGGATTGGCGAAGAATCTTCAGGAGATCATACTCAGGTTAAATGCTGTGCGTTAACGCCGGTACGTTAGCATGGTGCGCGGACGGTGCCGCCCGACGAAGGTGGCACCCGACGGGTAGGGATTGCCTGACAGGATGGTACCGCCCGGAGAGCATTGTCCGGGGATTGCAGGCAGGTATTGATGATGGCGCGCTCCATGCGGGCGAAACCCGCCCGGCTCCGGCAGGCAGGCTTCCGGCAGCCGGAAAATGGAGTGTTAAAAAGGATAGGCTAACGGCGACTTCGGCTCTGTAAAGGGCCGAAGTTTTTTTTGGGCGGGAGAACCGTGCGGATAGTGTGGCATGAGGCGGTCTTCCTACGGGAGGAGAAAGTCGTCGGGGGGAGGGCTTGCTCATGGGCGGCCGTACCCTGTGAACACGGCAGGGCATGGCAGGGTTGCACGGGGAGTGATGTGTGGTAGTCTGAAGTTAAACAAGGAGGCAGACTTGCCATGACGGTTACGCAGTATGATGTGGTGGTGCTTGGTGCCGGTGTGGCCGGGGGACATATTGCTTCGCGGTGCAGCGAGGCAGGGCTTTCGGTCGCCTTGCTGGAACATGACGGGTTCGGCGGAACGTGTCCGCTGCGGGGGTGTGAGCCCAAGAAGGTGCTGGCGGATGCGGCGCACACTGCGGAACGCCTGCTAAACGGCGCGGGCAGGGGTGTGACGGGCAGTGCGCGTTTGGACTGGCGGGAGCTGATGGCCTTTAAGCGCACATTTACAGAGGGACTGCCTGACCGTATTCGCCGCTACTATGAAAAGAAAGGCATAGCCACCTATACGGAAGCGGGAAAATTTGCGGGCCCGGACACCATTGCATGCGGCGGGAGGCTGCTCAAGGCCCGGCATATCTGTATTACGACCGGAGCGGCGACCAGACGGCTGGATATTCCCGGTGCAGACCTGCTTGTCACCAGCCGGCGTTTTCTGGAACTGGATGTCATGCCTGAGCGTGTCGTCTTTATCGGCGGCGGGTTTATTGCCTGCGAGCTGGCACATATTGCAGCGGTTGCGGGTGCCGATGTGTCCGTTGTTGTGCGCAGCGACAGGTTGCTCAGGCAGTTTGATGCCGAACTGGTGGACCGTTTGCGGGAGCACCTGACGGGACTGGGCATTACCTTTCATATGAACTGCCCGCCGCACAGGGTGCTTGCGGACAGCGGTTCCGGCAAGGGAACAGGCAAAAGCATGGGCGGAGGCATGGAACTGCACGCGGGGGACGGGCGTTTTGCCGCTGACCTGATTATTAACGCATCCGGCCGTGTTCCCGCATTGGAGCATCTGGACCTTGCCGTCGGGGGAGTGCGCACGGAGCAAGGGCGGGGAAGTGGTGGTATTATTGTGGACAGCCAGTTGCGGAGTGTTTCCAATCCCGTTGTGTACGCTGCGGGCGATGTGGTGCGGCGGGGGATGCCGCTCACGCCTGTGGCTTCTGTGCAGGCGGAGGTTGTTGTCCGGAATATTCTGGAAGGCGGCGGGCATGCCGTTGAGGACAATGTGACTCCCTATGCCCTGTTCACGTACCCGCCCCTTGCCGCAGTGGGAATGCTGGAGGAGGAGGCACGCAACAGCGGCAGGAGCTTTGACATCGTTTCCGGCGATGCGGCTTCGTGGTCGGAGTATCGTCGTATCGGGCAGACGTGTGCCGGATTCCGGCTGTTTGTGGAGAAAGGCAGCCGCCTTCTTCTGGGCGCGCATGTGCTGGGTGACGGAGCGGAGGAGATGGTGAATCTCTTTGCGTTGGCAATGCGCAAGCGGGTAACCGTGGATGAACTCCAATCCATGCTCTGGGCATATCCTTCGTTTGGCTACGCGCTGAAATACATGTTCCGGTAGGGGGCGGTTCAAAAAAGAGAAGATGCAGGGCGCAAGGAATGTCCGGCCCGGTTTGAACGGGGCGCGGTTTCAATATTCTGCGGTACTGCCGCAGAAGAGTATTTTGCAATGTTGGCCTGTCAGTCTTCGCTGTTGCGTTTGCCTTTGGGCAGGTCGCATTCCGTATGGACTCCCTGCCGGGAAACCTGCACCAGTACCTCGGTGACGAACTGGGATGTGTTGCGCGTGGTCCAGTAATCCGTGACATAGCGCTCGTAGGCGTCTTCGCCCAGCGAGTAGCCCCGGCGTCGCGCCCAGCGGCACATCTTTTCATAGGTCTGACTGATGGTATCGTGGCTGCCTATGTGGTAGCAGCCGAGCATCATGTGTCCGCCGAAGATGGCTCTTGCCTCCTCCGGGCAGGGCATGAGGGTTTTTTGCAGAACGCGCACCCGGCTGCTTGTTCCCTGCATACGCTCTTTGAAGGAGGGAAAGTGCAGAATGACCGGGCCGGTTATTTCGTTGCCCTGTCCTTCCACAAAATTGGTGAATTCTATGTTGATGATGGAGGCTTCTATGTCGTTGTCGAAATCCTGTTCCTGAAAGATGAGATCGCAGGGGTCCACGAATTTGATGGAGACTTCCTGAATGCCGTTTTCTATGACCATTTCCGCTTCGCGGATGAGGTCGTGCCAGTCTTTTACGGAAACGTACTTGCGCCGCAGTTCTTCCTGTTCCTTTTCCAGTTCCTGAATTTTTGCCTGAAACGAGGTTTGGATGGCGCGGTAGACATTGGCTATGTTGCCTTCTATGAAGACGCGCATTTCTTCCAGTTTGAAGCCCATCTGCTTGTAATACTTGATAACGGGAACGGCCAGAAGGGACTGCTCGGTATAGTACCGGTAGTTGTTGTAGTCCTGCCGCTGTGAGGTGATGAGTCCGATTTTATCGTAGTATCTGAGGGCTTTTTTGGAGATGTTGCATATCCGGCTCATGTCGCCGATGGAATAGCGGGCCTTGGATTTCATGGAAGTGTCTCCTCAACGGTCGCCTTTGCCGCGTGGCGGCGTGGAACGCGACAGGTGTCTATCGCCGGAATGCCCTGAGAGCGGAATCCGTCCCGGTTGCTCGCTTCCCCTTGCGGCAGCCGCCCCCCGGAGGAATATCCGCCGATGCGGAAAGGGGGCGGGCGATCACAGCGTATGGACAGGCAGTGTACAGAACAATCCTCTGAACGTCATCCTTGCGGTGCAGCGGCTCCGGCGGGAATGGGCTTTGCCCGGTGCGGAATCGTGGCACCTGCCGTGCTGTTGCAGCCTGCCGCGTTGCGCAATCTGTTTGCTCCTGCGGAAGGCACGCCGCCCCATACGGTTGCTACCGGGGATACCAAGCTGTGCATGTCTTTTCCATCCTGGCCCGGATGTGCCGTGTGCGCCTTTGCTGCCAGAGGGTTTTTATCCGAAAAGGGGCCGCCCCGTTGTGAGGCAGCCCCTTTTGTATGTCTGTCGCGATTAGTCAGTGATGTAGCGATTTATGGTGGCCGCGCCTTCTTCATGGGCGCGGTAGTACACCCGCAGGTCGTTGGCGCTGTCCAGATCGAACCGTGTTTCTTCCAGCAGGCCGTTTGCCTCTGCCGTCATCAGCGCATTGATGACTGAATGCTTTTTGAAGGCGGCAAAATGGCCGTACTGGTCGCGCAGGGCGTTCATCACATCGTCTGCGCAGGCTTCTTCCACCTTGGTGAAGAATTTAAGAATGGCGTAGTTAAGCGGCTTCATGCGCGCCTCCGTTCTTCTTTTTGAACAGGTCCATGGGGTTCATGGCAATGATGAATATGCCGATGACCATGATCACTGCCGCAGCCCAGGCGATGGGCGGCATGGACCAGCCCTCGAACCCGAAGAGGACGCCGAGCACAATCCAGCAGCAGAAGGGGCCCCAGAAGGAGAAGGTGCCGTTGCAGGACATGCCGAGGGCTGCGCCGGACATGGCGTTGCCCTTGTACCAGAACATGAAGGTGAGATAGGCGCTGAGTCCCGCCAGAATGAACCACGGGAGGGCGTTCATGTCTGTGAAGGACTGGGCGACCATGCCGAAGGCGTCTACACCGGAGATGATGCCGAAAAGGGGCACGAGGATGATGAGGTTGGATACGCCGGCGGTGACCTGACGGATGGTAATGCCCACCTCGGGGTCGATCATGGAGGTGCCGTATCCGCAGACGCAGCCTTCTATGCCCCAGCATATGGCGGCGATGAAGCCGAAAAGAATGCCGACAAGCAGGTTGGCGGGCGCATCTTCGCCCAGACCGGTGCTGCCGATGAGGAAGCTGGCAAAGAAGCAGATGGATATGCCGAGCATCATGCGGGCGTTAAGCTGCTGCTTGAACAGGAACTTGCCCAGAATGGCGCCCACGGCGGGGCAGAGTGCGCTGATGGGCACCACAATGGAACCCGCCTGCTGCAGACCAACAACATATGCGGTGCTTGCCAGCGGACCGCCGATGACGGCTGCGGCAACCATGACCAGACCGGGCTTGGTCTTTATGCACCGCACAAAGTCACCGAATCTGCCGCGTGCCTTGGCTATGCTCATGGCCCATATTGCGCTGCATGTGTCCGTTGTGGCGGCGCCGATGGCGCTGAGCAGGAACATGACGGCAAAGGCCGACAGGCCGGAATTCTCTCCGTACCATTCCACCCAAATGCCAAGCGACATGCCCAGCGTCATGAACGCTGTGTAAAATCCGTACAGCAGGCCGGAAAGCAGGGCGATGATGATGCCCTTTTTCCGGAAGTCGGCTGCCAGCTTGTTTTTGGCGGCTACCGCCGCCGGGTTACCCATCACCAGTGTCTGAGCCATGAGCTCCTCCCTGAACCTGTTGTAGTCTATGGAAAAATAACTTCCGACCTAAACCCTTATGCCCCCTGCGTGCCCTTGGTGTGCTCACTGCGTGTCCACAAAGTACTCCGCATTATGGTCATAGCATTCCCCTTAAGGGGAAGGTCAACGCGAAATTGGCACAGTGTGCCTGTCTGCAAGGAACCTGGGGATGAACTGTACCGTGAAAGGATGCAGGTTCGAATTGTTGATATGTGATATTTCTTTTTAATTCAGAATGTTGTGACGATTGTGTGGCTGTGCTTTTGTTGTTTGCAGTACCCGACCTTGCCCCAACGGGAAGCATCATTTTTGTGCTTTCCCAGAGCGCCTGAAGCCGCTGTGCGGCGCTTATGCGGCCCTGTTTGCGGGGCATGAGCCGCGTTCTGTCCGGTACTTGGGCTGGGCCGGAACATTACAGGCTTTGTGAAAAAAATAGCAATATCCGCCGGTAACGCGTGGATGGCGGTGAGTCCATTGCCCTTACGGGGAGCGTTGGCGTGCTGATGAGCGGGGACGGGAGGGTTCTTTTACCCTTCCGGACAAGGATTTTTACGCAGTTCTGCGTGCGGAAGAGCAATGATTACGGCCATAAATAAAATTTTCACATGTTTTTGAAAAAGGGTGTTGACTTTCCCCTATGGGGGAAGGGGTAGGGTAGCACACAGTAGGCACTTTAGGGCCGGAACGCTTGGAACGTTTGGAGCCGGGGTGCTTTTTCAGACAACGACACAAGTTGCAGCGGTAAGGGAGACTATATGAGGTACTACGGCGAAGAGGCGCTCGGACTTGTCGAGACGCTGGGGATGGTGCCCGCCATAGGCGCGGCGGACAGGATGCTGAAGGCAGCCAACGTGCAGTTGATAGCCTACGAGAACGTGGGGTCCACGCTTGTGACCATTATGGTCAAGGGGGATGTGGGAGCGGTGCAGGCATCGGTGGATGCCGGTGCAGCGGCTGCGGCGGAAGTGGGCAAGATGACGGCCTGCAACGTGATGCCGCGTCCCATCCGTCCGGTGGGCGACATTGTTTCCGTGCACGGTGTGGGCGGGGATGACGCCGATGCAGAGCCGACAGGCAGACCGCGGGCTATGGGCCTTATCGAGACCTTTGGCATTGTGTACGTGCTTGAGGCTGCAGACGCCATGCTCAAGACGGCGGATGTGGAACTCATCGGGTACGAGAACGTTGCCTCCGGGTATATTTCCGTTCTGGTTCAGGGCGATGTGGCCGCCTGCGTGTCCGCTGTTGAAGCGGGTGTGAAGGCTGTGGAAGCCATGGGGGCCAATGTGTACAGCAAGCTGGTCATTCCCACGCCCCATCCCGACCTGATGAAGATTACCAAGCGGTACGCTCTGGAAAACCTGCTGGCCTAGCAGGCTGTTGGCAAATGCGTTTTGCGGTTCCGGCCTGCAAGGGGCGGACAGGCGGACGGTGGTGGTGTGCGCAGCCGTGCGAAGACGCGGTGAAGGGTTGAGGGGTGCATGATGATAGTCGACAGCGACCTGCTCTCCATGCAGAAGGCCAGAATTCTGGCCGAGAACGCCTTTGAGGCGCAGCGGCGGCTTGCCGCGTTCACGCAGGAGCGGCTGGATGCCATAGTGGAAGCCATGGCCGATGCCGTGGAAGGGCATGTGCGTGCGCTTGCCGTACAGTCGCAGGAAGAAACCGGCTATGGCAGATGGCAGGACAAGTACCTGAAAAACCGCTTTGTGTGCGACACCGTGCGCATGCGGTTGCGGGGCATGCGGTGCGTGGGCGTGATAGGCGAGGACCGGGAGCGGCGTCTGCTGGATATCGGCGTGCCCGTGGGAGTGGTTGTTTCCCTTTGCCCTGTGACCAGTCCGGTTTCCACCACCATTCACAATGCCCTTATCGCCATCAAGTCCGGCAACGCCATCATCTTTTCCCCGCACCCCCGCGCGTGCGGCAGCATAGGCAAGGTGCTGGGGATTATGGCCACTGCCGCCTATGCTCACGGTCTGCCCGAAGGCGCCCTTGCCTATCTGGACACGGTTACCCGGAGCGGCACGCGCGAGCTGATGCGGCACCCTGCGGTATCGCTGGTCATGGTGACCGGGGTGCCGGGCATGGTGCGCGAAGCGCGTGATGCGGGCAAGTCCGTCATCTGCGGCGGCACGGGGCACGGTCCCGCCTTTATTGAGCGCACGGCGGACGTGAACCGCGCGGTGCGGGATATCATTGCCAGCAAGACCTTTGATAACGGTATCGCCTCTTCGGCGGAGCAGTCCATTGTGGCGGACGCCTGCATTGAGCAGGAGGTGCGCCGGGCACTGCGGGAGAACGGGGCGTATTTCATGTCTGAAGAGGAATCGCACCGGCTGGGCGCGTTATTCTTCTGCGCGGATGGCAGGAGGAATCCTGCCATGGTGGGCCTTGCGCCTGCTGCCCTTGCCCGCCGGGCAGGGTTTTGCGTGCCGGAAGAAACCACTGTGCTTGTGGCGGACCGCAGGTATGTTTCCGTTTCTGACCCCTACTGCCGCGAACTGCTTTGCCCTGTGCTTGCCCTGTACGTGGAAGACGACTGGATGCATGCCTGCGAGAAGTGCATTGAACTGCTGGTGCACGAACGCAGCGCCCACACGCTGGTCATCCACTCCAGAGATGAGGAAGTCATACGGCAGTTTGCGTTGCGCAAACCGGTTGCGCGGCTGCTGGTTAACACGCCTTCCACCTTTGGCGGCATGGGCGCGACCACCAATCTTTTCCCCTCCATGACCCTGGGCAGCGGTTCCACCGGGCAGGGCATCACCTCGGACAACGTTTCTCCGCTGCACCTCGTGTACACGCGCAGGGTGGGATACGGCGTGCGGGACATGGACGGCACCCATTATGCGAACGGCACTGCGCCCGGAACGGCAGCCGGAGCGACAGCCGGAGTGACAGCCGGAGATTTGGCGGCTACGGGGCAGGCAGATATTTTGAACAAGGAAGACTGTAATTCCATACAGATGCAGGCATTGCACCGGCTGCTGCAGGAAGCCATCCGCGCCATGGACGGCTCTGCTTCAGGTGATGGTCAATAGCTGATAAAGGGAGGATGCAAAGTGGATCTTCACGATTTTTCAACCAAGCTCGCAGAGGCTACAAAGAACCTGACCCCGGCGGAACGTGCCTCGCTGCGCAAGATATTCGAAGGCGTTTCCGCAGAGATTGTCCGCAGCCAGCCTGCCGCCGCGCCGTATGCTGCCGCTTCTGCGGTTGCCGGCGGGATTCCTGACGGACCCACGGAGCGCCATGTCCGGCTGAAGGAGAATTTCCTTAAGCACGTTCCCAGCGTAACGACCCACCGTGCCCGGGCCATCACCAAGATTGCCAAGGAAAATCCGGGCATGCCCAAGGTTCTGCTGCGGGGCAAGAGCTTCCGGTATTGCTGCGAAACCGCGCCGCTGGTTATTCAGGACCACGAACTCATCGTGGGCGCACCCAACGGCGCACCGCGCGCAGGGGCGTTTTCTCCCGACATCGCATGGCGCTGGATGGAAGCCGAGATGGATACCATTGGCAGCCGCCCGCAGGACCCTTTCTACATTTCCGATGAAGACAAGCGCATCATGCGCGAGGAAATCTTCCCCTTCTGGAAGAGCCAGTCCGTGGACGAATACTGCGAAAGCCAGTACCGCGAGGCGGGACTGTGGGAGCTTTCCGGCGAGTCGTATGTTTCTGACTGCTCCTACCACGCCGTGAACGGCGGGGGCGACTCCAACCCCGGCTATGACGTGATTCTGATGAAGAAGGGGATGCTGGATATTCAGCGTGAAGCCCGCGAGCATCTGGAACATCTGGATTACGAGAACCCGGACGATATCGAGAAGATCTACTTCTACAAGTCTGTCATCGACACCGCCGAAGGCGTGATGATCTATGCGCGCCGCATGTCGCAGTACGCAGCCGAACTTGCCGCCAAGGAAACCGACCCCCGGCGCAAGGCTGAGCTGCTGAAGATATCTGAAGTGAATGCGCGGGTTCCCGCGCACGCGCCCACCAACTTCTGGGAAGCCATTCAGGCCGTGTGGACCATTGAATCGCTGCTGGTGGTGGAAGAAAACCAGACGGGTATGTCCATTGGCCGTGTGGACCAGTACATGTATCCCTTCTACCGGGCGGATATCGATTCGGGCCGTCTGAGCGAGTACGAGGCGTTTGACCTTGCGGGCTGCATGCTCATCAAGATGTCCGAAATGATGTGGATAACCAGCGAAGGCGGGTCCAAGTTCTTTGCGGGATACCAGCCGTTCGTGAACATGTGCGTGGGCGGCGTGACCCGTGACGGGCGCGATGCCACCAACGACCTGACCTATCTGCTCATGGACGCCGTGCGCCACGTGCGCATCTACCAGCCTTCGCTTGCCACCCGCGTGCACAACAGGTCGCCGCTGAAGTATCTGAAGAAGATCGTGGATGTTATCCGCTCCGGCATGGGCTTTCCCGCCGTGCACTTTGACGATGCGCACATAAAGATGATGCTGGCCAAGGGCGTTTCCATGGAAGATGCCCGCGACTACTGCCTTATGGGCTGCGTGGAGCCTCAGAAGTCCGGCCGCCTGTATCAGTGGACCTCCACCGCGTATACGCAGTGGCCCATCTGCATCGAGCTGGTGCTCAACCACGGCGTGCCGCTGTGGTACGGCAAGAAGGTTTGCCCGGACATGGGGCCGCTGGAGCAGTTTGACACCTACGAGAAGTTTGAAGCCGCCGTGAAGGAGCAGATTCGCTACATCACCAAGTGGTCCAGCGTTGCCACGGTGATTTCGCAGCGCGTGCACCGTGATCTGGCTCCCAAGCCGCTTATGTCCATCATGTACGAAGGCTGCATGGAATCTGGCCGCGACGTTGCCTCCGGCGGTGCCATGTACAACTTCGGCCCCGGCGTGGTGTGGAGCGGACTTGCCACCTATGTGGACTCCATGGCCGCCATCCGCAAGCTGGTCTACGAAGACAAAAAGTACACCCTTGCCCAGATGAACGAAGCCCTGAAGGCCAACTTTGAGGGCCACGAGCAGATGCTGGCAGACTGCCTTGCCGCGCCCAAGTACGGCAACGACGACGACTATGCCGACCTTATCGCGGCGGACCTTGTGCACTTTACCGAGCAGGAGCACCGCAAGTTCAAGACGCTCTATTCGGTGCTGAGCCACGGCACGCTCTCCATTTCCAACAATACTCCCTTCGGCCAGTTGCTGGGTGCCTCTGCCAACGGACGCCGGGCATGGATGCCCCTTTCCGACGGCATAAGCCCCACGCAGGGTGCGGACTACAAGGGCCCCACGGCCATTATCAAGTCCGTTTCCAAGATGGCCAACGATAATATGAACATAGGCATGGTGCACAACTTCAAGCTCATGTCCGGCCTGCTGGATACGCCGGAAGGCGAGAACGGCATCATCACGCTTATCCGCACGGCATGCATGCTGGGCAACGGTGAGATGCAGTTCAACTATCTGGATAACGAGGTGCTGCTGGACGCCCAGAAGCATCCCGAAAAGTACCGCGACCTTGTGGTGCGGGTGGCCGGATACAGCGCGTTCTTTGTGGAACTGTGCAAGGACGTGCAGGACGAGATTATCAGCAGAACCATGCTGCATTCGCTTTAACGGATATCGGGCCTCTTCGGGATTCGGCACTGACGCGACAAACGGAACAACAGAGAAGACACCGTGATTGAAAGAAAAGCACTCATTTTCAACATACAGAAATACAACATGTATGACGGTCCCGGTGTGCGGACACTGGTGTTCTTCAAGGGGTGTCCCCTGCGTTGCGTGTGGTGTTCGAATCCCGAAGGGCAGGTCCGGCAGTTTCAGGTGCTGTACAAGCGGAACCTGTGCGTGGACTGCGGTGCCTGTGTTGCTGTCTGTCCCACCGGGGTTCACCGGATGGCACCGGGAAGCGGGCGGCATGAGATAGTTGCCGGACGCGAGTGCGTGGGCTGCCGCAAGTGTGAACAGGCCTGCAACGCTTCTGCCCTTGCGGTGGTGGGTGAGAGTAAGACCATATCGGAACTTCTGGAGATTATTGAGGAAGACCGGCCGTTTTACGAGGTGTCCGGCGGTGGGGTGACGCTGGGCGGCGGCGAGGTGCTTATGCAGCCGGAAGCAGCGTGCAGCCTGCTCATGGCATGCAGGCAGCGGGGCATACACACCGCGCTGGAAACCTGCGGCTACGCCCGCCCGGAAGTGGTGAAGAAGGTGGCGGAGTTCACGGATCTGTTCCTCTATGACGTGAAGCACATGGATTCTGCACGGCATTACGAGCTGACGGGAGTGCGCAACGAGACCATTTTGTCCAACCTGCGCTGGCTGCTGGAAAGCAGGCACAACGTGAAGGTGCGGGTGCCGCTGCTGAAGGGTGTGAATGACGGTGAAGGTGAGCTGGAACAGCTGATCGAGTTCCTTCGCCCCTATAAGGAATACAAGAATTTCAAGGGTGTGGACCTGCTTCCCTATCACAAAATGGGAGTGGGGAAATATGCCCAACTGGGCTGGGAGTATCCCCTGAAGGGGGAATGCGGCCTGAGTGACGCGGATCTGGACCGGATAGAATCCCGGCTTGGGCAGTACGATTTTCAGGTCACGGTTATCCGCCATTAGTGCAGAGCGCGGCGCAGCAACGGAACAACAGGCGCATGCGCCCCTGACGGGGGCGGACGCCGGAGAGCGGAGTGCGGGAGCACCCCGCACGGGGAGAGAAGACCATGACGGCACTGGGACTGATTGAGACGAAAGGCCTGCTCGCAGCCGTGGAAGGGGCGGACGCCATGCTCAAGGCGGCGGACGTGCGGCTTCTGGAACGGAATATGGTGGGCGGCGGTCTGGTGACCATAACCGTTGCGGGTGAAGTGTCGGCCGTGAGTGCTTCTGTGGAAGCGGCGGTGGCTGCCATAGGGCGTATTGACGGAGCGGCGCTTGTTTCCGGGCATGTCATTGCCCGCCCTGATGCGGAGATTGCAACGATTCTGGCTCTGCATCCGGCTACGGACGCTGCGCAGGCTGCGGTGTGCTGCGCGTCTGCGGGGCCTGCCGTAAAGGCATCTGCGCAGGCAGCCGTGCCTGCGGCTGATGGTGTGAAGGTGCCCGAAACGACAGCGGGCAAGACAGCAGGGAAGGGCGATGCAGCAACGCCCGCACGATACGAAATTTCTCAACTGAAGAAGATGAACGTGGGCAGGTTGCGGCAGGTTGCCCGGTCGCTGAAGGGCGTTTCCCTTACTGCGGACGAGTTGACGACAGCCGCCAAGAAGGACCTGATTGACGCGATCATCAACGCATACAGGCAGATAGAGGAGTAGTGCAATGGTAGACAAGGATTTATTGTCCATTCAGGAAGCCCGGGCCCTCGTGCGTGCCGCGCGTAAGGCGCAGGCTGAGTTCGCCCAGTTGGGACAGGAACGTGTCGACGGCATAATAAAGGCCATTGCCGACGCCCTGTACGCTCAGGCGGAACCCCTTGCCGCGCTGGCGGTGGAAGAGACCGGCTTCGGCAAGGTGCAGGACAAGAAGGTCAAGAATATCCTCGCCAGCGAAAAGTTGTATGCCGCCATCAAGGACATGAAGACCATCGGCATCCTCAGCGAGGACAAAGAGCACAAGGTCACCGAGATAGCCGTTCCCATGGGTGTTATCGCCGGGATCATCCCGTCCACCAACCCCACGTCCACGACCATCTACAAATCCATGATCGCGCTCAAGGCGGGCAACGCCATTGTGTTTACGCCGCATCCCAGCGCACGCAAGTGCATCGGCAGAACCGTGGAGCTTATCCGCGGCGTGCTGCACGACTGCGGCGTGTGCGAAGACGTGGTGAGCGTGATGAGTGTGCCTACCCTTGAAGGCAGCACGGAACTGATGAAGATTGTGGACCTTATTCTGGCCACGGGCGGTCCCGGCATGGTCAAGGCTGCTTACAGCTCCGGCACACCTGCGCTGGGCGTGGGAGCAGGCAACGTGCCTGCCTTCATCGAACGCAGTGCGGACATTGAAGACGCCGTTGCCAAGATTTTTGCCAGCAAGACCTTTGACAACGGCACGGTGTGCGCCTCTGAGCAGTCCATTGTGACCGAGGCGGTGATTGCAGACAAGGTGAAGGCCGCGCTTGTGGCGCACGGGGCGTATTTCCTTGAAGGCGAGAAGCTGGAAAAGGTCAAGCGCGTCATGGAGCGTTCCAACGGAGCCATGAACCCGGAAATTGTGGGCCGCGACGCCATGTACATTGCCGCCAAGGCGGGCATTGAGGTTCCGGCCGGAACCCGTCTGCTGGTCTCCGACGAAAAGGGCGTGGGCCCCCGCTATCCCTTCTCCAAGGAAAAACTCACCGCGCTGCTCGGATTCTACGTGGTGAACGATTGGAAGGAAGCCTGCGAAATGTGCCACGCGCTGTTGCAGAACGGCGGCATAGGCCATTCGCTTGCCATCCATTCCCGCAACGAAGAGGTCATCCGCGAGTTCGGCTTGAAGAAGCCGGTTTCCCGCCTGCTGGTGAACACGCCGTCCACCCATGGCGCCGTGGGTATAAGCACTTCGCTGTTCCCCTCGTTCACGCTGGGGTGCGGCACTGTGGGCGGAAGCTCCACCTCGGACAACGTGACTCCGCTGAACCTGATGAACATCCGCCGTGTGGCCTATGACCTGGGGAACGCCGTCTGCGCCGCACCGGCACAGCAGGGGTATGGCCAGACGCATGGCCAGACGCATGGAAAGACGTACGGGCAGGCAGAGGCGCAGGCCGACGCCGCCAGTCTGGATGTGCAGGCCATAACGGCCATGATCCTGGAACAGCTTAAGAAAATGGCTTAGCGCCCCTTTGGGGCACGCAATAACAGAGCAAAACAACAGCATATCGCAAGGAGTATTCCATGACGACTTCCAACGCACTGGGAATGATTGAAACCAAGGGTCTTGTGGGCGCCATCGAAGCAGCTGACGCAATGGTCAAGGCAGCCAACGTGGTGCTGGTGGGCCGTACGCAGGTGGGCGGCGGTCTGGTAACCGTGATGGTGCGCGGCGACGTGGGCGCAGTGAAGGCAGCAACCGACGCAGGTGCAGCAGCCGCCAAGCGCGTGGGCGAACTGGTGAGCGTGCACGTTATTCCCCGCCCGCACGGCGAAGTGGAAACCATTCTTCCCAAGGCCGGCGCGTAAAGAATGTGTGTGCGGTTCCTTGTGTGTCTTGGCGGACACGCGGGGACACGGAAAGCGGAGGAGGGGGAGCTCCATCCCCCTCCGCTGCACACATGGGCATGATCAGGTTGTTCGCCTGTGCCGGGGGAAAGGAAGCTGTTTCCCTGTGCCGGGCAAGGGCATACGGCAGATGGTCTGGAACTGGGGGTGGACGCGGCGTGGTCGTGGCAAGGCGGCGACCAGAGCTTGTCCGGGTATGGTACGCAGCTCCCGCAAGCGATGAACGGAAATGTGACAGGTATGCAGTGTAACGAACGCGGAGCCGTTATGGATGAGAAAGCCGTAAGGGAAGTGCTGGAAGGGGTGGTCCGCAACGTGCTGAGCCAGATAGTTGGGCATGGCGCGACAGAGTGCGGCCCGAACACACAGGAAGAGATTCCGGTGGAACTTTCCGGGCGTCATGTTCACCTGAGCGAAAAGGACGCCGTGGCTCTTTTCGGCGGGCCGCTTACGCCTGTGCGGGAACTTTCCCAGCCGGGACAGTTTTTGTGCAAGGAACGGGTGCGGCTTATCGGTCCCAAGGGCGTCATAGACAACGTGGCGGTGCTGGGACCTGCACGCGGTTCCTCGCAGGTAGAGGTTTCCAAGACCGATGCGCGTATTCTGGGCACGGTGGCACCTGTGCGGCAGTCCGGCGATACGGCGGGCAGCGCGGGCATCATCCTTGCCTCGCAGACCGGCATTGTGGGGCTGGAAGAAGGCCTTATCGTGGCGGCGCGGCATATTCACATGTCGCCGGAAGACGCCAGCCGGTTCGGTGTTGCGGATAATGACCTCGTGAATGTGCGGCTGGGCGGCGAGCGTCCGGTGGTGCTGGAGGATGTGCTTATCCGGGTGCACGAGAATTTTCGACTGTCCATGCACATAGACCCGGACGAGGGGAACAGCTCCGGCTGGAGTTCCGACGTAACCGGACGGATTGTGGGCCGGGCCCGCGGAGCAGGCAATGGACTTTGCAGCAATTGACGCCCGACTGGCCGCCCTTGAGGCCTGCCTGGAAACCACGGTGCCCGTGGGGCTTGAGGAGAAGTTGTTCGTAGGGGTGGACTTGGGCACGGCCTACATTGTGGTGGTTGTGCTGAACAGCCTGCGCGAGCCGGTGGCATGCGCCATGGAGTTTGCACAGGTAGTCCGGGACGGACTGGTGGTGGACTATACCGGAGCCGCGCGCATTGTGCGCGGGCTGGTGGGGCAACTGGAGGCGCGGCTTGGCCGCAAGCTTACCCATGCGGCCATAGCGGTTCCGCCCGGAACCGGGGAGCGCGACTGCGGCACCCACCGCCATGTGGTGGAGGCCGCAGGGCTGGAAGTGACCGCTATTCTGGATGAACCCACTGCCGCCAATGCCGTGCTCGGCGTGGAGAACGGGGTGATAGTGGACATAGGCGGCGGCACCACCGGACTTTCGGTGCTTGAAGGGGGCCGTGTGGTGTATGTGGCGGACGAAGCCACAGGTGGCACGCACGTTACGCTGGTGCTGGCTGGCAACTACCGGGTGAGCTTTGAGGAGGCCGAGACCCTGAAGAAGCGGGAGGACATGCAGGCGGAGATTCTGCCTGTGGTGCGCCCGGTGATTCAGAAGATGGCCTCCATAGTGAACAGCCATATCCGCAACAGGGACGTTTCCGCCATCTATCTTGTAGGCGGCACCTGCTGCCTGAAGGATATGGAAAAGGTGATGGAACGGGAGACGGGGCGCCCTGTCTGCAAGCCCGCCAATCCGTTTCTGGTCACCCCTCTGGGCATAGCCCTGAATTGCTGATTGAGATTTTTCCGACAGATGTACAGGACGCATAGGAGAACCCCGTGGATGTGAACGAACTGGTCCGCACCATTGCCGGAGAGGTGCTGAAGCAGCTTAACGGCGCGAAGGAAAAGCCCTGCGTCATGATTCTGTGCGCACGGGACGGGCAGGTGGCGGCCAAGGTGCGTGCGCAGCTTGAGGAAGAGGCGGATTTTCTCTTCTTTGCCGAACCTGCGGCCGGACGCACTCCGCAGCGTTACATTCTGCCGCACCTGTGCTGCGCCGCCATGGCTGACCTTGCGCTGGGAAGGGCCTCCGGTTCCCTGATGACAGAGGTGCTGCGGCTGCTGCTTTCCGGCGTGACCGTGGAGGTGCTGGAGTTCGGCTACCGGGCCTATGCGGAAACCGCACCCGGTCCGCTCTACAGCCTGTACGAATCGTATGAGAAGACGCTGGCGGGCTACGGCATGCGGGAGTTCCGGCGCAGACAGCCGGATACGGTGCGTGTTCGTGAAGGGCTGGTGACGGAAGCCACCGTGAACGCGGCACTGGAGAAGGGAGCCGCCGTTCTTCAGGTTCCCGCCGGGGCCGTGGTAACGCCGCTGGCTGCGGAGATTGCTGGCAGGGGCCATCTGGCCATTCAGAAATGTTTATGAAGGCGAGGGGCGTATGATTATCGGAAAGGTCATAGGCAATGTATGGGCCACCCGCAAGGAAGAGGCTCTGAGCGGTCTTAAGCTGATGGTGGTACGGCGCGAGGCGGCGTGTGCCGCCGGGGGGCCTTACGGCGATGACAGCTTTGTGGCTGTGGATTGCGTGGGCGCAGGCATAGGCGAGCGCGTGCTTGTGGTTACCGGCAGTTCCGCACGCATGGCGCTGCGTACTCCCGATGCACCCGTGGATGCTGCCATTGTGGGCATTATCGACGAGGTGAAGGTTCCCTCTGAGGAGTAGCCCGTGAATACGCCGAATATTCCTGCTATGCCGAATATGCCCGATGCGCCCCGTACGTTGGACACGCTGGGGATAGTGGAAAGCAGGGGCATTGCCGCCGGTGCGGATCTGGCGGACCGGATGATGAAGGCGGCGCACGTGGATATGGTGCGGGCGGGGACCATTTGCTCCGGCAGGTACATGATCTACGTCTCCGGCAGCCGCGAAGCCGTGGAAACCGCCGTGCAGGCGGCCAGAGAAACGGACCGTCCCCTTGCCGGAAGTTTTGTGCTTTCCAACGTGTCGCCGCAGGTTATGGAGGCGCTGCGCAAAGGGGCTGCCGCGCATGAGGGAGAGGCCGTGGGCGTGGTGGAATGCAGGAACGTCTCTTCCGGGGTGGCGGCAGCGGACAGTGCGGTGAAGCGTTCTGCCGTGCGTATTCTGCGGCTGGTGACAGGGCAGGGCATTAACGGGAAATCATATTTTATCCTTGGCGGAGACATTGCCTCTGTCCGGGAAGCTGCAGAGGCCGCCAGAGAGTCTCTGGGGGCAAACCTTGTGGATGTGGTCATTCTTCCCGGGCCCGATGCCTCGGTGGTGGCGGCGCTGACCGGGCGCTGAACATATTTTCAACAGGCTGTGAACAAGCGGTGTGAGGTGAACATGAAGAAGAAACTTGTGGGAGCGGACAATCTGGACTCCTTTATCTGCAAGGCAGACGGCAAACTGTACGCGGACGGGTCGGTGATTCTGACTGCGGGAGCCCGTGACGAGCTTTCCCGCCGCGGCATTGCCGTGGAGTACGGTCCCCGGCCCGGTGCCGGTGCGTATGCACCCGCCCACGGCGATTGCCCGCCCGGTTACACGTGCCCGCCCGGATGCACCTGCGCGGCATGCGCCGCAGGAGCGGTGGCAGCCTGCACGGCCGAGGCGGCGGGGCATACCGATCTTGAAGGGCTGGTGCTCGGCGTGGCCGCCATTCTGAAGAATGAGTTCGGCATCCACGACCCGGAAGAGTTGAAGGCCGTCAGCTGCGAGGCTGTGAAGGTCATCAGGGACAACATTTGAGAGACCACGCAAGGGGCGTTTGAAAGGAGAATACAATGATGAACGCACTGGGCATGATTGAAACCAAGGGACTTGTCGGCGCCGTTGAAGCTGCGGATGCCATGGTGAAGGCCGCGAATGTGGAACTGATCGGCCGCGAACAGGTGGGCGGCGGTCTGGTGACCGTGATGGTACGTGGCGATGTGGGCGCGGTGAAGGCCGCCACCGATGCCGGTGCCGCAGCCGCAGACCGCGTGGGCGAACTGGTGAGCGTGCACGTTATTCCCCGTCCCCACAGCGAAGTGGAGCTTATTCTGCCGAAGCGCTCTGAAAAGTAGCGTGTATCTGACGCGCGGGACGGGGGGCTTTTTCGCCTGCCGGTTTGCGCGTTCCGGAGGCAGGCTGGGGCACGGTGTGGAAAGGGCCGTGCCATAAACCAGCCTGCCGCCTCCCGGACGAACGGCCCGCATCCGCAGCGGTTACGCTGCCGCCTGTGCGCGGAAACGGCGAGGCTGCGAGAACATTTTTCATTCCAATGCCCGGAGGTTTCTAGGGTGACACAGTTCTACGGAAAAACGAAAATCTGCTACGGAAAGGATGCCCTTGAGACTCTGGAGCATCTGTCCGCAAAGCAGGCGTTTATCGTGACCGACCCGTTCATGGTGAAGGTGGGCTTTGCGGACCGCATAAAGAGCCACCTTGACCGCAGCGGCATAGGGCACAGCACCTTTGACGGCGTGGAACCTGACCCGTCTTTGGAAACCGTTACCAAAGGGACGTTGCTTTTTCTCAAGGATCAGGCGGATGTGGTGATTGCCATAGGCGGTGGTTCGGCCATTGACGCCGCCAAGGCCATCATGTTCTTTGCCCATAAGGCAAGCGGGGGCAAGCCCAAGCCCCTGCTTGTCGCCATTCCCACCACCAGCGGCACCGGGTCTGAGGTTACGGCTATTTCCGTGGTTACGGACAAGGTCAATGAGGTGAAGATTCCCCTCAATGACGAACTGCTCATACCGGATATAGCCATTCTGGATGCGCGGTTTACCCGCACGCTGCCGCCCTCGGTGACGGCTGCTACGGGCATGGACGTGCTTACCCACGCCATTGAGGCCTATACCTCGCGCGGGGCAAATGCCTTTACATCCATCTATGCGGAATATGCCATACGCTACGTGTTCACCTACCTGCTGCGGGCCTACCGCTGCGGGGACGACATGGAGGCGCGCGAGATGATGCTGCTGGCTTCCTGCATGGCGGGTATGGCCTTTAACAACAGCGGGCTGGGCATAACCCACAGCATTGCGCATAGTCTGGGCGGCCTGTTCCATGTGCCCCACGGACTGGCGAACGCGGTGGTGCTGCCGTATGTTATCCGCTTCAACAGCTTTGACGTGGGTGTGAAGTACCGCGAGATAGCCGAGATGGTTTCTCTGCCCGCAGCCACGGTGGAAGAGGGGACCGCGAGCCTGATTCAGGCCATACATGACATGAACGAGGCTATGGGCATTCCTGCGCGTATTGGCGCTCTGAAGATTGAGGAGCGCATCTTCCGCGATCATCTGGACGTGATGTCCGGTAACGTGCTGGAGGATATCTGCACGGCGGGCAACCCCCGGCGTCCTTCGCACGACAATATCCGGTCCCTGCTGGAACTGGCCTGGTAGCAGGCGGGGCCACGGAACGGTGATAATACCGTGTACAGAAATAATGCCCGGCGGTTCAAGCCGCCGGGCATTCCTGAACGGTGGGTCTTTGAGGATGCACAGGAAAGGAAAAGAGGCGTGTGCCGTAACCGCAGACGGTGCGGCAGCACGGAGCCTGAAACAGGCGGACAGGTATTCTGACGGCTGTGCATAGGGAGGCGTAATGACGATGGTACCGGACAGCCCGAAGCAGCGGGTGATACAGGAATACGTGCCGGGCAAGCAGATAACCCTTGCCCACGTGATAGCCAGCCCGCAGAAGGGCATTTACACCAAGCTGGGTCTGGATGGCGAGGCGGGAGACGCCATAGGCATTCTGACCATTACGCCCAGCGAGGGCGTGATTATAGCAGCGGATATTGCCACCAAGGCGGGCGCGGTGGAGATAGGGTTTCTGGACCGTTTCGGCGGGTCACTGGTGCTGGTGGGCGATGTTTCCAGCGTGGAGGCGTCGCTGAAGGCCGTGCTTGCCTTTTTTGACGGCGTGCTGCGGTATGCTTCCGTGGAGATGACGCGCTCCTGATACGTCCCTGATGGGTTTCTGATGCGCCCCTGATTATTATGTATGTACGTATGTATGTCACAGCCCTGCTGTGCCCCTTATGCGGTCATGATCCGCTCCGGCACACAGCGTTTGTGATACCCTGTGGTTGCGCCCCTTTTCAGGGGCGTGCTGTTATTTTGTAGGCGGAGAGTATGAACAAAGTCATGCTGATGGGAGAAACCGGGACGGGCAAAGGGGCGCTCATGCGTGTTCTTGGCTGCGACCATGTTCCCCGCCGTGCCATGGCGGTGGAATACTGCGGGCGGTTTATCATTACCCCCGGCGAGTTTCTGGAAAACAGGCGTTTTTATTCCGCCCTCATCACTACCGCGGCAGAGGCGGACATACTTGTGCTGCTGCAGGACGCCACGCGCGGAAACAGCCTGTTTCCCCCGCAGTTTGCCACCATGTTCAACCGCCGGGTGGCGGGGCTGGTCACCAACTGCGAGGCGGCGGGAAGTAAGCCTGAGCGGGCTGAGCGGTATTTGCAGAACGCCGGAGTGCGTGAGATGTTGCGCGTTGACTGCCGCACGGGGGCGGGAGTGGATGCCGTGCGGCTTCTGCTCGCCTGAACCGGACTGAACAGAACCGAACTGGACCGAACTGTGAGCTGACCTGAACTGAATCGAACAGAACTGAAGCGGACGGCTTTTCATTCCGCCGTGTTCAGGCTGGCTTTTTTTCCTTTCTGCTCCCCTCTCTTCTTTCCCCTTCTTTTCTTTCCCCTTGCCTTCATCCCCTTGTCTTCATCCCTTTCTTCGTTCTTCCCTTTTCCGGCTTCTACGTATTTTCCGACAGATGTTCCGGCAAATTTTCCGGCAGACGTTCCGGCAGACGTTCCGCGTGCCGCTGCGCGGGATGCAGCGTGCGCGTGATGTGCGCCGCAAGCTCTGCCCAATGTTCCTGCAGGTAGAAATGGTTGCCGGGGAAGGTGCGCAGGGAGAACGCGCCGGAGGTTTGCCGGCTCCATTCCCGTGCCGCCTGCTCCGTGATGATGTCGCAGTCTCCCAGAAAAACGGTGATGGGAACGGGAACAGGGGCTGCGAATACGGGCTGCCACCGCTCCAGAGCGGTGAAGTCTGCGTAGAGGATGGGTTCCATGTAGCGGCAGAATTCTTCGGACGCGGCAACGCATTCCGGCACGCCGCCCAGGGTGAGAACGTGCTGCCACAGCATTGCGGGAGAAAGGGAAGCCACGGGGGCGGGCGGTGTGTGTTCCGGGCTGCCGGGGGTTGCGCAGCCGGAAAGGAAGAGTGCAGCAGGCAGGGGAATTGACTGTTCCCGCGCCTCCTGCGTGAAGAGGAAGGCAAGCAGCGCCCCCATACTGTGTCCGAACAGGGCGTAGGGGGCGTGTTCCGCAACGGGCAGAATGCTGTTGAAGAGATCGCGGCGTATGGCGTGCAGACAGGACTGGAGCGGTTCCCTGTGTCTGCGCCCCCTGCCCGGGAGCTCCAGAGGGCGGAAGGAGACGGATTGCGGAAAAAACCGGCCGAACGGCGTGTAGAAGGCTGCGTTGCCTCCCGCGTGGGGTATGCAGAAGAGGGTGGTGGTTCCGTTCGTCATGGTCATGGCGTATCCGGTGTGCCGCTGCGGGATGCCTGATGCAGGTGCCGGAGAGCTACAGCGTTACCCAGCCTGCGGTATCATCCAGCGGCAGCAGGATGATGCGCGAAGCCTGTTCGCCGTGTCCGGAACGGGCGTGAATTTGCTTGAGCACGATGTTGTTGTCTGACATGCCGCATATTTCCAGTTTTCCGATATCGTGACCGAGGATGTACTTGAAGCGCGTTGCGTAGCCGTTGAGCTTTGCGCGTGCTGTATCCACGATTTCTATCCCCCGCCTGAGCGGTATCTGGAAGTGGTGGCGCACCCGGGAAACGGGCATGCACTGATAGAGATAATAAGGGTTTATGCCGATGCCCAGAAGCCTGTTCATGAGTGAGACGAGTGCTTCCGGCGTATCGTTGACGTCCCTGAGCAGGACAGCCTGATTGTTGATGATGGCACCGCATTGCCGCAGGCGTTTGACCGCTTCTGTCGATGTGGGGGTTATTTCCCGCACATGGTTGAAATGCGTGGCGATGTAGAGGGGCTTTTTTTCGTTGAAGGCGGAAAGGACATCCATGAGTTCGTTGTCGAACAGGCGGATGGGAAAGGTGACCGGGATGCGTGAACCTATGCGGACGAAATCCAGATGGTCAATTTCCGCCAGTCTGGAGAGCATTTTTTGCAGGATGGGGGTGGAAAGCAGCAGGGGGTCGCCGCCGGAGAGGATGACGTTGTTTATCTCCGGATGTTCCGCAATGTACTGCGCCGCCCCGGAGAAGTCTTTCAGCAACTGGTTTCCGGGTCGCCCAACGATTCTTCTGCGGAAGCAGTGGCGGCAGTGCATGGCGCAGCATTCCGTTGCCACCACAAGGGCGGTGTAGTCGTATTTGTGCAGTACGCCGTTGCCCTTATCGTGCTTGTCGTCCCCGTAGGGGTCTGCCGTGGTTTCTCCCATGGAACCGGCGACAATCAGTTCTTCCGCGCTGGGAAAGCACATCTTGCGGATGGGATCACGCGGATCGTCTGCATTGATAAGGCTGAGGTAATACCGGGGAATATTGACGGGATGGACCTGTTCGACTTCCCTGAGTTTGGACAGTTCTTCCGCAGAGAACGCGGCGTATCCGGCAAGCTGGTCCACGCCAATTATGTTGCGGGCCAGTTCCTTTTTCCAGTCGAGTGATTCCCAGCCGTTTGTCTCATCAGTCATATTGCATGCCCCCAATGTACCATATCCGTTGCTGCGCAGAGAAAATGGACCGTGATGGTACTGATGTCCGCAGGCCGTTTGCCGGAGTCCCGGATGCAGGCATCACACAGTCTGTGCGGTTCATCTTCGTTCAGATACTCCAGAGACGAGGCTTAGTACAGCCCCCAAATAAATCCATGGACCTTGCCAACCCTGTTTTTGTAAGATATTCCTTGCAGAATAGCGAGGTTATCCATGAAGGACGCTGCGGTGGATGTTGGCATGGGGGAGAGGATTCCGCTCACAAGCAGCCAGAGGGAGCTATGGCTTTCCCGTCAGGCATCGCTTTCGGAATACAACGAAACGTCTATCCGGGGCTGCTTCTATGTGGAGAACGCCCTGTGCCCGGACAGGCTGCGGGAGGCCATACGTCTTGTGCAGGAGTATGCTCCTCTGCTGACCGCGGTGTTGCGTGAGGATGAGCATGGACCGTACCTCCGGGTGCGGAATGGGGCGCATGTAGACCTTGTTTCTCTGGATTTTCGTCAGGCCGGAGACCCTGAAGGGGCAGCCCGCGAGTTTACTGCTGTCTTTTTGGAACAGTCTGTTGATGAGCAGCCGGTGCGCTATGCCGTTTTGCGCACGGGAGAGGAGCGGTGCGTTTTTCTGTGCAAGTGCTCCCATCTGGTGCTCGACGGGCTGGGGATATTCTTCCACGTATCGTTCATAACCGAGATTTACAGCGCGCTGGTGCAGGGCAAAGACCCCGGTCTGGACGGGACATGCCCGTGTGACGACCTGTATCTGCAGGACAGGGAGCACTGTGCATCGGCGCGGTACGCCAAGGATATTGCTTTTTGGGAAGAGCATCTGGAGCGGATGCCTGAGAAGAGAATCTTTCGTGCCCGCCCCGGCTGTGTGGATGTGCTGGGCAACACACGGTACAGGAAATATCCCCTTTCAGGAGAGGCTTCCTCAAAACTTGCGGACCTGTTCGCCGGATACGGTGTTGGTCCGGCTGTTTATTTTACCGCACTGCATGCCCTTGTTGCCGCTTTCATGTGCGGGGAGAAGGGCATTGCCATACAGACGCCCATAGCCTTTGGGGAACGGAAGGCTCACGGCAGGCGGCTGGGGGCGCAGATAGCCACCCCGCCCGTGTTTGTGGATGTGGGCGCGCATGACTCTTTTGCCTCACTCGCGGCGGACATAGGCGGGCAGAACGCCCGTTTTTTCCGCCATATACGCACGCCCTACCAACAGGCTATGCGCAACCTGACGCATAAGAACCTGACCTATGTGGCGGACACCTTCGTCAACTACCTGCCCGGCGCGCCCAAAGGGAACGCGGATTTCAGCATTCGTGCGGTGGAGCAGTGGCACAGCGAGCAGGAGCCCATTCTGTTCGGCGCGCTTGTGCTGTATGATCCTGCATCCGGGGAGTGCTCCCTGACCGTGCGCAGCAGCCGCAACCACTTCAGTGAGCAGGATGTGGAGCGGTATGTCAGGCGTATAGAACTGCTGACGCACCAGATGGCGTCCGGTGTGGATCTGCCGGATCTGGAGTATCTGCTTGATGTGGAAAAAGAAGAGCTTCTTCTGTGGCAGCAGGGAGTGCGGCGGGAGTTTGCGGTGGGGTCCATGCCCTCTCTGTTTGAAGAGAGGGCATTGCTTTTTGCGCAGCATTCCGCTGTGCGGGATGAACACGGCGCAGTGCTGACCTATGCCGAGGTGCGTGATAACGCCCGGAAGTGCGCGGCATGGCTTGCTGCGCAGGGGGTGAAGCCCGGAGATATTGTGGCCGTGCTGGCACGGAGAGTTATTACCCTGCCGGAAATTGCACTGGGCATAATGCGGTGCGGAGCCGTGTATCTGCCAGTGGATCCCACATCGCCCGCAGAGCGCATTGAATACATCATCAGCGATGCCAAGGCGGTTCTGACCATGGACCCGGACGATACCGGGTACAGGCAGGCTCCTCTTCACAGCATGGTTGAAGAAGGCCCGGTTCCCGCAGCAGGAGATGGGGCGTATCTCATTTATACCTCAGGTTCCACGGGCAGGCCCAAGGGCGTTCTTGTGCCGCACGGCGGCTTTGTGAACATGATACAGGGGCAGATAGAGTTCTTTGGCATAGGCGGGGATGACCGTGTGCTGCAGTTTGCCTCGCCCAGCTTTGATGCGTCCCTTTCCGAGATGTTCATGGCTCTGTACGCCGGGGCGTGTCTGTATCCTGTGAGCGACAGGCTGCGTAATGAACCGTGGACGCTGAACCGGTATATGGCGGAGAACGGCGTAACGGTGACGACCTTTCCCCCTTCATACCTGCATGTGTTCGACAAGGAAGAATTTCCCGGTCTGCGGGTGCTGATTACGGCAGGTGAGCCGCCCGTGGCGGAAGATGCCCTGCATTACGCGGGCAGGCTGGAATATGTTAACGCCTACGGTCCTACGGAGACCTGCGTGTGCGCCTCCATGAAGCGGGTTGCGCCGGATGACGTGCTGCCCATAAGCATAGGGCGGCCCATCCCCAACGGAACGGCCTATATTCTGAATGCCCAAAGGCAGCCGCTTCCCGCCGGAATGGCAGGGGAACTGTGGATAGGCGGTGCCAGCGTGGCCCTTGGCTATCACGGGAACACTGAGCTGACGCAGTTGCGGTTTTGCGAGCTGCCGCCTCTGTGCGGAGTGCCCGTCCAGAAGGGCCAGAGAGACCAGCGAAACCAGAGGGTCTATGCCACAGGTGATATGGCCGTGTGGTCGGAGGCGGGCGAGATTGTTCTGGTGGGCAGGGGCGATGATCAGGTGAAGATTCGTGGCAACAGGGTGGAGCTGGGCGAAGTGGCGTTTCTGCTCGAAAGCTGCGGGAGCGTGCGCCAAGCGTTTGCCGTAGCCGCCGAAGACGCGTCCGGGCAGACCATGCTGGCCGGGTTTCTGGTTCTGCGCGACGGGGCGGGGCTTGAGGAGGTCATCGGCTGGAGCAAAGACAATCTGCCCGCATACATGATCCCTTCCCGCTGGCATGTGCTGGACGCCATGCCCGTGACCGTGACCGGCAAGATAGACCGCAATGCCCTGAAACGGCTGGTGAATGCGCCGTCTGACGGGGATGTGGCTCGGCAGCCTGTTGATCCTGTGCTGCTGGAGATATGCGGGCGGGTGCTGGGTGCGGCGTATGACCCGCAGAGGAATTTCTTCGATCAGGGCGGCAACAGCCTGAAGGCCATGACGCTGCTGCGCGAACTGCGCAAGGCGTATGCCGTGGATGTGGTGTTCCGGGAGTTTGTGAAGTGCGACAGCCTGTTTGAGGTGGAAGATCTGCTGCGCAGGAGCCGGCCGAAGCAGGAAGATGTTTCGGGCGATACCGTTCCCCTGAGCCGGAACCAGTTTCATGTATGGGCCTACCAGCAGGCCAATGACCGGTCCATTGATTACAACATGCCCTTTTTGCTGGAGGTGCGGGGCGAGAAGGCCGGAACGTTTGTGGAGTTGTTCCGGCAGGCGGTGAACGGGCAGGAACTGCTGCTCTGCACCGTGGCCGGCGCCATAGATTCCCCCTGCTTCCGGAAGAGCCATGCCGGGGGCATAGCGCTTCGCATGGGCGAATTTTCCAGCCCGGAGACGGCGGACGCGTATTTTGACGGCATTATCCACACGTCTTTTGACCTGCGGACGGAACCGCCCGTGCGGCTGGAAGCGGCCAAGTTGCCGGATGGTTCGTACCGGATGCTTGTGGTGCTGCATCACATTGCAGGTGATGGAGAGACGCTGGATATTTTGATGAATAACGCCCTGCGGTATTTGCGCGGCGAGGCTGTGGAGAACGGCCACCTTGCCGTGCAGGCTGCGTATTGCCGCAGGCAGGAGGAGTATTTCCGGTCTGCCGATTTTGCTGCGGACAGGGCGTACTGGGAAGAGGTGCTCAATCCTCCGCCGCCTGCCGTGAATCCCGGCTCAAAACGCAAGGGAGCCATGGTGAAAACGGCCCTGACGCAAGAGTTTGCGGCAGGTCTGGAACGTATGGCGCAGCAGACGGGGGTGACCGTCATTTCCTGCTTTGCTACGCAGCTTGCCCGTTTTCTCTGCGAGCAGTTCGGCAGGGAGGAGGTGCTGATAGGCGTTCCGGTGGCTATGCGCGAAACGCAGGAAGAATTCAGGACCGCTGGATTCTTTGTGAACACGGTGCCTCTGCGGGTGCGGCGCAGCGGGGCGGCGGAGACGGTTGCCGTTATCAAGGACACCGCGCTGCAACTGCGAAAAGCCCTTGCCCACAGCCGGTATAGCCATACGGAGATTGTGCCGGAATTTCTGGCGACCCACTCGGAGACTGGGCATGTGGAAGCGCAGGGGGTTATGCTCCGCAGGCTGGAACCGCAGCTTAGGGCGAGCAAGCTTTCCGGCAGTTTTACGTTGGAAACAGGAACGGACGCGGGATTGTTTCTGGAATATGACGAAGGGCTTATTCCGGACGGCATGCGGTTTTTGGAGGAACTGAAACGGACGGTGGCGGAAGTCTGCGGAGGATTGGAGCGCAAGAGTTCCGCACAGGTGCTGGCGGATGCATGGAGAGATATCCTGCGTACCGAACCGGGCGAGGGGAGCGACTTTTTCCGGGACGGAGGCGACTCCATTAAGGCTATTCAGATAACGGGCATTCTGCACAGGAATGCTATCCGCACGCTGACCGCTCCCGATTTTATGCGGACGCCGTCTTTTGCGGAACTGGGCGCGCTTGTGATCAGGGAGGATGAAAGCCTGTCCGGCGGGGAGGCGGCTGTGTACAACCGGGTGCAGGCAGGGGACGCGGTTCCGCTGCTGCCCGTGCAGCACGCCCTTATGCGGGAACACCCCGGTCACTGGAGCCGTTTTTACATGATGTTGCCCATGGTCGTGAGCGACCGTGTGGCGCACGGTGCCGTGGCGTGGCTGGAAACCCTGCCGGAGCGGTATGAGGCGTTGCGGCTGGCGTTTACGCCTGAGGGCGCTGTGGTTTTGGAGCAGCCGCAGAGGATTGTGCCGCTGCGAGGAACGTTTGGTGCGCAGGAGACGGAAACGGCACTGTGCCGTGACATGGCGCGGGAGATTATCGCCGGGATTGACCCGGAGGCGGGCAGAACGCTCGGCGCGGGGCTGGCGGAGCAGGAAGGGAAGCGGTTCCTCGTGCTCGTGGGGCACCATCTGGTGCTGGATACCTTTTCGCTGGATGTGCTGCGCGGTGACCTGCTCGATTATTGCCTGAACAGGGGGCGGACGGAAGAGGCGTATGGCGTGGCGACACGGGCTGCTGCCGTTGCCGGGCTAGTGGAGCAGGGCGTTTTTCCCGCTGCCAAAGACCGGGAGTTCTGGCAGTCGGTGTGCTCTACGCCTGTCTGCGCGCTGACGGCGATGCGTCCGGGAAGGGATGTTGCCGCGGAACGCGGACTGGCAGTGCGGCAGGTGGCGGGATTCAGCCCGGAATACACGCAGTCTGCGCAGGCGGATCTGGTGTGTGCCCTTGCCGTGGCACTGTATACGCAGGGACAGCGGGAGGCCGTATTCCTCACACTGGAAAGTCACGGGCGGGATGCCCTGCTTCCCGGGCTGGACATGAGCCGGAGCGTGGGCTGGTTTACCGCCGTGTGCCCCATGCCGCTGCAACCGGCACCGACCTGCGAGAAGGCGGGCGGCACTGTACGGCCATGGCTGAAGGAACATTTTACCCCCCTTGGCTGCAACGCATACGGATATCTGAAGCAGGAAGACCCGGAGCGGTTCGGGTATGCTTCACAGATAGGATTCAACTATCTGGGCACGCTCACGGCAGGCGGCGGAGGCGATGCCGAAGTGCTGGCTGCGGCGGCTGTTCCCGGCACCGTGCCGGAACTGCTGCACCCGGATTTTGAACCGGACAGCCCGCTGGACCTGTGCGCCTTTTTTGACGAGAGCGGCACGCTGCATCTTGGGGCCTATTTCAGCGGGCAGAAGCTGCCGCCGGAGTGGGTGAACGGCCTGCTGGACGGATGGACCCAAGCCCTGAAGACGCTTCCCGCCTACAGGGAGCCGCTGCCGGATGCGGTTCGGGTGCGGATTCCGGAAGTTTGCGGCTGCGCGGCGGAGGATATAGAGAGCATCATTCCACCGGATGTCTGCCACGAACCCTTGCTGTTTCAGTCGCTGACGGCGGACAAGGGAGTGTATACGCAGCAGATAACGTTCCACTTCCGGGGAGAGGCGGACGTTTTTGTGCTCATGCGGGCGTGGGGCGCGGTGGTTGTCCGGCACGAGAGCCTGCGGTCCCTTTTTCCCGCGCCATATGACGGCGAGTTCTACCGCGTTGTCCTGCATCGTGCCAGAACGGGCACGGAATACCATGACCTCTCGCACCTACCGGAGGCGGATGCCCGTGCCGAGATGGAGTCGCTGCTGGCGGGGCAGAGGGGGCGCGGGTTTGATCTGGGCAGGGGGCCGCTGATCCGGGCGCAGTTTTTCAGCCTTACCGGCGGCAGCCTTGCGATGAGCTGGTGCTTTCATCACCTGCTTATGGACGGCTGGTGCATAGGCATTCTGCTGCGGGAACTGTTCAGCCTGTACAACCAGTTTTCCGGAAGACCGGCAAAGCCGCTGCCGCAGCCGGTGCCCCTTGCCGGGTATACGCGCTGGCGCGCCGGGTTTGATGAAAATGCGGCCAGAGCCTACTGGCGTGTGCTGCTGCAGGACTTCCGGCCCATGACCGGGCTGGCGGGGCGGGGGGCTGCCCCGGAACTGGCGGCAGGAGCAGACCCTGCCGAGCCGGGAACCCCAGCCGAGCCGGGAACACTGACGCTGGAAATGGACGGCGGAGACAGCAAGGCGTTGCAGGGGGCGGCCAGCGACCGCAGCGTTACGCTGTCCGTGTTGGTTCAGGCGTTGTGGGCCATTGTTCTCAGCGGTGAGAACGGCGGATGCCGGGATGTTGTCTACGGGGTTGTCACCTCCGGCCGTCCGGCGGAATTGGAAGGCATGGACAGGGCCGTGGGGCTGTTCATCCAGACCCTGCCCCTGCGTGCGCGGTGGACTGATCAGAGTGCGTTTTCCGAACTGCTGGACAGCGTGAAGGAGCAGGGGTTGCAGCAGATGCGTCACGGCTACCTGCCCCTTGCGGAAATGGGCAAGGACCTGCTGGATCACCTGATGGTCTTTGAGAATTACCCCGTAGAAGCGGTCTCCGGTGGGGGCGGGCTGGAGATAGGGAGTGTGAGCGGGTTTGAGAAGATACCCTATCCCTTGGGTATATCTGTCATTCCGGGCGAGAAGCTTCTCTTCCGCTTCCTGTACAACCCTTCGGCCCTGAACCGCAGGTATGTGTGCGGCCTGCGCGACAAGCTGCATGCGTTGTTGCGGGCTGTGGCGTCTGAACAGGATATGGCCCGGAGCGCGGACAGGGGTGAGGAACACAAATCCGGGCGGGATATGACGTGCCGCCAGTTGGAGGACGTGGCCGGAGGCGTTGGTACCGATTCTGGCATCGCGGCATGGGGCGTGGAAGGGGGTGCGTCGGAAGCGGGTGCAGCCGTTACGGGTCAGCCAGACGGTCAGCCAGACGGCCAGCCAGACGGATTGTCACAAGGGCAGCCTGAAGGAGTACGGGTTGCCTGTGCGGCAGGTGCAGAAGCCGCCCCCGCAGAGGGAACGGACGAACTGGAGGCCGTTCTTCTGGAAATTTATGAGTCTGTTCTCGGGTGCAGGGTACCTTCTGCGGACGTGGACTTCTTTCAGCTTGGCGGGCACAGCCTGCTGGCCATGCGTGTGATGGCGCAGATTTCCAAGCGGCTGGAACTGGATGTGGCCATAGAGGATATTCTGGTCCATTCCAGTGTGCGCAGGCTGGCGGCACGGATGCGTAAGGCATCTGCCAAGGCGGTGAGGATTGAACGTGCTCCGCGCAGGGAGGTGTATCCGCTGTCCGCAAGCCAGACCCGCATATGGTTCCTGCAAAGGCTGCACGGAGACAGCCGCGTGCATCTGGTTCCCTTTGCGGCGCGGGTGCAGGCTCCTGTGGATGTGGAGGCGTTGCAGCAGGCGCTGACCATGCTTGAGGAGCGTCATGACGCTCTGCGGCTGCGGGTGGATGCGGACAGGCCCGAGCAGCGGCTTGTGGCTGCCGGCAGTCTGAGGCTGGAGGTGCGTGATGAACCTTATACGGACAGCGTGCCTGACAGCATTATGGAGATGCCGTTCGGGCAAAGCAGCGTGCTTGCACGAGTGGTTTTGTTCCGTGAGGGAGAATCCGGGGGCGTGCTGTTCTTTTGCTTCCATCACATCATCATTGACGGGTGGTCGGCGGAAATTTTCATCCGTGAACTGAATCAGGCGTATGATGCCGTGCTGCGGAACGCCGCACCGGCATGGCAGCCGCAGGAACTGGATTACCCCAGTTACGTGGAGTGGGAGATTGGGCAGGATGCGGCGGGAATTGAGAGCATAAAAGCCGCCCTTCTTCCTCTGCCGGAACGGTTGCGGCTGCCTGTGGATTTCCCGAGGCCGCCCATGCAGAGCTTTGCGGGGGGAGCGCTGATTTTTGAACTTGGAGAGGAGCGCAGCCGTGAGCTGAGGAGCCGTGCCCGCCATCTGGGCGTGACGCTGTTTTCCGTGTTGGTTGCGGCGGTAAAGACCTTTCTGTATCGCCATACCGGGCAGACCGATCTGGTGGTAGGTTGTCCGACAGCCAACAGGGAACTGGAACAGGTGCAGAACATGATCGGCCTGTTCGTGAACACGCTGGTCATACGCACGAGGCTGGATGCGGACAAGGACTTCGACAGCCTTGTGGCGGAGGTGCAGGGCAACTTCCAGAACGCGCTTGCCACGCAGTCGTACCCCTTCGGAAAGGTGGTGGAGGCGCTGGAACCGGGGCGCAACCCTGCGCGGAATCCGCTGTTTGATGTCTTTGTGGCACTGGAAGATCAGACGTTCACCAACTACGGGCACGCCCCGCTGCATATGCAGCCCTTGTCATTGCGGCATGACAGAAGCAAGTTTGACCTGAGCTTCTATTTCAGGGAGACGGAACCGGACCGTTTTGAAGTCCACTTGGAATACTGCACCGACCTGTTCAGCAGAGATACCCTGAACCGCATGCGGGATAGGTTTATCACGCTGCTGGACGGGGTGCTGCGCAGAGACGGCACCCCGCTGGCTACGCTGGACGTGTTTGCGGAGGCGGAACGGGCGCTTGTGGAGTCGTTCAACCACACGGATGAAGCCTTTGACATTGAGCGCGATGCGGACAGCTGCTTTGCGGAACAGGTGCGTGCAAACGGCAAGGCTGCTGCCATTGTGGACGCGGACGGGGTTTCGTGCACCTACGAGGCGTTTTCTGCACGGGTTTCCGCCCTTGCTGCGCAATTGGAGTCCGAAGGACTTTCGCGCGGCGATTATGCCTGCGTGTGTTTTGACCGTTCACCGGAGATGATGCTTGCCATTTTTGCGGTGATGCGCATAGGCGCGACCTATGTTCCCCTTGCCGCGGACCTGCCGGAATCGCGGCTGCAATCCATCTTTGACGATCTGGGAATTTGCACGGTTATAAGCGATGTCCGCCATGCGGAGCGTTTTGCCCGGTGCGGGCAGCATGTGATTGCACCGGATATGGGGAACCTGTCCGGGCAGGAGCATGCTTTCCGGCAACATGGTTCACAGGAATATATGTTCCTGGACGCGGGGCCTGTTTCGCCGGGGGCTGTGGCCTATGTCATCTTTACTTCCGGGTCCACCGGAAGGCCCAAGGGCGTGCAGATAGAGCACCGCAGCCTTTGCAACCGCCTGCTGTGGATGCAGTCGCGCTTTCCCATAGGAGAGGGCGATGTGGTGTTGCAGAAGACGACCGTATCCTTTGATGTTTCCGTATGGGAACTGTTCTGGTGGTCGTGGTGCGGGGCCAGCCTTGCGCTGCTTGAGCCGGAAGGGGAAAAGGACCCTGCCGCGCTGGTGCGGGCCATCTTTGAGCGCCGTGTGACCGTGGTGCATTTTGTTCCCTCCATGCTCAGGGTGTTTCTGGACTATCTGGAAACGCGCCCGGATGAGGCGGCCAGGCTGGCAACGCTGCGCTATGTGTTTACCAGCGGCGAGGCGCTTTCTGCCGAGCTTGCGGGGCGGTTTAACAGGATGCTGCGGGCGGAACTGCACAACCTGTACGGCCCTACGGAGGCGGCCATTGACGTGACGTGGTATCCCTGTGCGCACGTTCCGGAACATGGCGTGCCCATAGGCAGGCCCATCAGCAACACCCGGGTGTATGTGCTGGACGACCGGCGGCGCATGGTGCCCGTGGGGGTTACGGGTGAGTTGTATATAAGCGGGGTGCAGGTTGCCCGGGGCTATGTGAACAGGCCGGACATAACGGCGGCCAGTTTTTCTGAAGACCCGTTCCGGTCCGGCAGCCGCATGTACCGCACGGGCGACCTTGGCCGCTGGCGTGCTGACGGCACTATTGAATATCTTGGCAGGAACGACGATCAGGTCAAGATTCGCGGTCACAGGATTGAACTGGGCGAGGTGGAGGCCGCGCTGGGGCGTTGTTCCGGTGTTTCGCAGGCGGTGGTGCGGGTATGCCGCATGGGCGGGCAGGACGCGCTGGAGGCGTTTCTGGTGCCCCGCGGCGGCGGGTTGCCCTCCCTGAAGGAAATTCGCAGCGGGCTTTCGGAATATTTACCGGAGTATATGTGGCCCGCGCGGTTCTTTGAGGCGGATTCCATTCCGCTCAGCGCATCGGGCAAGGCTGACCGGAAGCGGGCGGAAGGCAGGCCGCTGGTTGCTGAGCCAAGGGCGGCAACAGACGGGCTGACGCCGCTGGAAGAGGAAATCCGGCAGATATGGCGTGAGGTTATTCCGGAAGCGGACGTGCGCGATGCCGATGCGGGATTCTTTGAGGCGGGCGGCAATTCGCTGCTGCTTGTGCGGCTGCATGCGTTGCTGGACGAGCGGTGGAAGGGCGTGTTCACCTTGGGCGGGCTTTTTGCGGAAAGCACCATCCGGGCGCAGGCGCAGTATATCGGGCAGGCACGCAGCGTGGCGGCGGACGCGGCACCGCAGGCTGCCGCCAATGTCCCGGTGGCCATCATAGGCATGGCCGTGCGGCTGGGCGATTATGAAGAGACGGAGCGTTTCTGGGAAGACCTTGTGCGCGGTGCGGACAAGAATGTTCCGCTGCCTGCCGTGCGGCAGCGCGAGGTGCGGCAGATACTTGAGACGGTGGGATTTGCGTACGACCCTTCCCGGCTGCGGGACGCCGCGTACCTTTCTGATATTTCCTCATTCGACCACAGGCGGTTCGGGCTGTCGCCCAATGATGCGAGCCTGCTGGACCCCAAGCAGCGCGTTTTTCTGGAAGTGGCCTTGCAGGCGCTGGATGACGCCGGATACGGCGGGGCGGCGCTGGAGAACAGGAATGTGGGCGTCTTTGTGGGCGCAAGCCCCTTCCGGTTGTTTCAGGACGCGGTGACACGGGCGTTTCCTGAGCAGGCGGAGCAGATATATCTGCTGAATGTGCCTTCCAATAGTGTGGCGCGGTTGAGCTATCTCAAGAACTGGAGCGGTTCCGCCTCTATGGTGGACACGGCCTGTTCGTCTGTTCTGAAGGCCCTGCACGACGCCTGCCAGAGCCTGCGTGCGGGCGAAAACAGCGTGGCCCTTGTGGGCGGGGTGCACACCATAGACCTTCCCGTAAAGGGAGACAGGGCATTTACCATTGAGGCTTCCTCGGGCCGCACCATGACCTTTGACGCAAAGGCGGACGGCGTGGGAGCGGGTGAGGGCGGTGCCGTGTTTGTGCTTAAGCTCCTTGACCGGGCACTTGCGGACAACGATGCCATTCACGCCGTCATTGCGGGAAGCGCCGTCAATCAGGATGGTCGGGCATCCAGCATGGCCGCGCCCAATCCGGCTGCGCAGGGTGAGGTGATTGCCCTTGCGGCCCGTAACGCAGGGGTTTCTCTGGCGGATGTGAGCTTTTTTGAGGCCCACGGCACGGCGACTGTTCTGGGTGACCCCGTTGAGGTGGAAGGATTGGGCAAGGCTTTTGCCCGTGAAAGAGCGAACCTGCGGCGCAAAGCGCTTATAGGTTCGGTGAAGGGGAATGTGGGGCATCTGGACGCCGCCGCAGGGGCGGTGGGGCTTGCCAAGGCGGTGCTGAGCCTGAAGAAGGGGCAGGTTCCGCCCCAGCCGCATTTTGAAACGCCCAATCCGCATATTAATTTTGACGCCGCCCCCGTGCGCGTTGCGCGGACGCTGGAATCGCTTCCGCCTGACGGACGGCCGTGGGTGTGCGGCGTGAGTTCCTTCGGGCTGAGCGGCATCAACACGCACGTGATGCTGCGGGAGCATGTTCCCGCGTCCGTGATGCCGGACATGGCTTCCGGCAACGGGGGCTGGTACTGCGTGCCGCTTTCCGCCAATGATGAGGCGGCGCTGCGGGAGTACTGCCGCCGGATGCGGGACGCCTTGTCCCGTTATCCGGACCTGCCCCTGCACGCCATTGCCGGGACGCTGGTGGCGGGAAGGGATCATCTGGATGTGCGGACGGTGCTGGTGGCGGATTCTGCGCAGTCGCTCCGTGAGCAGCTTGAGCAGCCTGAGTTGTTTGACCGGGACGCGCGGATTGTGACCTGCACACGGGTGCCGGGACCGGGGATTGCCGGAGCCGCCTTTGCTACCCGCGAGGAGGCTGAGAGTGCTGCGGACGAGTTTTTACGGGGGAGCAGGTTGTTCTGGCCCCAAGGGGTTACGCTGCACAGGGCGCACCTGCCTGCCACGGTGTTCAGCCGCACGGCGTTGTGGCCGAAGTTGGCCGCCCGGTTTGTTTCCGCACCTGTGCGCACCCCTGAAGGAGCCGCCTGTTCCGTTGCCATAGGCCGGGATGATTTTTGGCCCGTGGCCGAGCACCGGTTGCGGGGTGTGCCCACGCTGGCGGGCATGGGTGTGCTGGACCTGATAGGTATGGCGGTGGGCAGGATGCCGCTGCGCGTGGAGAACCTGCGCTGGCACAAGCCCGTAACGTATACGGAGGGAAGCGAGGCTACCCTGTTGCTGAACGGGGACGGGGATGCTGTTGCCATGGAACTGCATCATGCGGTGCAGGGGGCATGGAGCGTGGCCGTGCGTGCCGAAGTGCGGAGTACGGGGATGGGGCAGGCGAACGGGGAACGCGGGCCGATCGGGGCAAGCGAATTGGACATCGAATCCCTGCGCAGTTCCATGCTCCTTTTGGAGCCCGGAGGCGGTCCGGGTGACCATTCCGGGCAGCAAAATGTCGCCGGACAGAAAGGGCAGGGGCTTGTAAGCGTGAGCGCACGCTGGGACTGCCGCAGGGAGCTGCGGGTTTCTGCGGACGGGGACAGCCTGCTGGCACTGCTTGTCTTGCCGGACGAATACCGGCACGACCTGCATACCTTTAAATGGCATCCGGCCATGGTGGACCTTGCCGCCAGCCTTGCCCTGCACGGGACAGCGGGATTTGTTCCCGCACGCTGCGGCGCGGCACACCTGTTGAGGCCCCTGCCTGCCAAAGTGTATGCATGGGTGCGGATTACGGACAGGCAGCCGGGGACCATCACGGCGGACTGCACTGTGGCGGACATGGCGGGCCGCGTGCTGCTGCAACTGACGGATATGGTCTTCGTATCCTTGGGGGCGGGGCGTGCGGAGCCGGAACTGTATGGTGTGCAGTGGGCGGAAGCCGCTCTGCCGGAGATGCTGCCTGTGGCCGGGGAATCGGGACAGGCTGGCGCATCTGCCATGGCCGATGGCCTGCTGCTGTTAGGCGGCGCGGAAGACGGTCCGCACCGCGCGCTGCATGAGGTGCTGGCCCCGGTTGCCCGCCTCTGCAGGGCACTGCCCGTGTGGACGGAGCAGACGCGCACCGGCGGTGATTCGGAAAACACGGCGACGGACGCTGCGCGGGAATTGGCGGCGGGGATACTGCGCGAGGGCGTGACCCATGTGGTATACCTGCCTGCCGCCGGGGACGGGGCATGGGCGTTCTGCGCGTTGTTGCAGGAAATCTGCCGTGCGGGGCTGCGCAAGCCCCTGCATATTACGGCGGTGGGCAGCGGGGCGCTGGTGCATTCCGAAACCGGGCCCGGACACGCGCTTGTTCTGGGCACCCTGCTGGCACTGCGGCAGGAAGAGCCGCTTTTATCCTGTGCGTATGCGGAGCTGGATGAGGTGAATGAGGCCTCTGTTCAGGCGTTTATGGAGACGCTGGGCCTTATCGAAGGGGCGTATGTCGTTGACGGAAGCGGGCGTGTGCGTGTGCAGGTGCTTGAGCCTGTTGCCGAAAATGCTTCTTCCGTGCTTCCGACAACGGTTGTGGCAACTGCTGTGGCACCGGAAGGCTGCGTGGTGATTACAGGCGCACCGGGCGGCATGGCCATGACCCTTGCGGCGCAGCTGACCGCAGAAGCAGGCGTGCAGGTGGTATTGCTGCACCGCAGACGGGAAGGCATAGGGGATGTTCCCTTTGCCGCCTATTGCTGCGATGTGACCGATGCCGCGCAGGTGGAGGAAACGCTGGGACGGATACGGTGGGAGGTGGGACCCGTGCAGGGGGTGATACACGCTGCCGGGGTTGCCGGAGAGGGGTATCTTCTTTCCAAGCGGCGCGGGCAGTATGAGGCTGTGCTTGCGCCCAAGGTGGCCGGAACGTGGAATCTGCATGAGGCCACGCTTGCGGACGATCTCAAATTCTTTGTGCTGGCCTCTTCACGAACATCGCTGGTTGGTGCGCCGGGGCAGACGGATTATACGGCGGCTAACGCCTTTCTGAACGCCTTTGCCCGGTACCGCCGCCGGCAGGGACTACCTGCCCTTTCTCTGTGCTGGAACACGTGGTCGGGCGTGGGCATGGCGGCGCGCATGGGAGCTGCCCATGGTGGCACGCCCCTGATGCCGGAGCAGGCGCTGGATGTGCTGAACAGGGCTCTCCGCCACGGTGGCGATGTGGTTGTGGTGGGTATGTCTGACGAAGATGCTTCCCGCTTCAGGACGGCGGAGATGAAGGGGCAGGCTGTTCTGCCGCAGGCATCGGGTGTGCCGTATCCTGTTGGCACGCAGGGCTCTCAGGCCGGGGGGGGCGTGGCTGCCACGCCTGAGCCGGGTGGGGAAGGTTCTGCACGAACCGCACGAAATGCGCCGACGGAGCGGACGACGAGGTCTGTTGATGCGCTGGAGGCCGAAATTCTGGAAATATTCCGGGATTGCCTTGGCTATGACGCGCCGCTGGGCCGGGGGGACGACTTTTTTGATCTGGGCGGCGACTCCATTGCCGGAACGCGCGTGGTAAACCGCATCAGTCAGGCCCTTGGTGTAAGTACCAGCGTGGTGGATCTGCTGGAAAGCGACAGTCTGGGTGATTTTATGGACCGCGTGCTGGCGGGGATGCAACAGGAGACAGCCGCCCCGCAGGGCATTGCGCCTGCGCCTGTCCGCGATACGTATCCTGTGGGCCGTGAACAGCTTTCCATACTGTATGCGGATATGCTGGGGAGCGACCACACCGGATACAATCTTCCGGCGTTTTTGCGGCTTCCCGCCGATGTGGACAAGGCGCGGCTGGAGCAATCCATCGCCACCCTGATAGAGCGGCATGAGGTGCTGCGCACATCGTTCTGCGATTTCGATGCAGAACACCCCAACATGATTATCCATCCCTTTGAAGGGTTTACGCTGGAAGAGGTGCATATTGCCGACATCGCCCTCAAGGAAACCTTCATCAGGCCTTTTGACCTGAAACGGGAGAGAGGGTTCAGGGTGCTGCTGCTGGTGGTGAACGGAACGCAGCATGTGCTGTATTATGACATTCACCACGCGCTGGCGGACGGCAGAACCATATCGTTGTTTAATGTGGAACTGTATGCCTTGTATCACGGGCAAGTGCTGGAACCCGTGCGGCTGCAGATGAAGGATTTTGCATGGCATCAGTTCACCCATGCCAGCCGGGAAGACAAGGAATACTGGCACGGTGTGTTCAGTGATGGCGTGCCCACGCTGGACCTGCCTTCTGATTTTCCGCGTCCGCCGGTGCATACCTTCCGCGGGGGGACGTATGAGTTTGAGCTTCCCGCAGAGGTTGTGGCGGGCATAAAGGGGCTGGCACGCCGGGAAGGGGTGACCAATTACCATGTGGTCATGACTGCCTGGGCAGTGCTTGCGCATGCCTATACCGGGAACGAAGACGTGGTGCTGGCCATTACCGTGGACAACAGGAAGGAGTATCTTAACACGGCGGGCATGCTGGCATCGCTGCAGCCCCTGCGGCTTGGTGTGCGAGCCGGAACGCCGCTGGGAAGGCTGCTCAAGGAGAATCAGGCGGTGAGCAACGAGGCTCTGCGGCATAGTTCGTACATCCTGAACGATCTGCTCATGGACCTGAAGCCGCCGCTGTGCCCGGAGCGGTCATTGCTTTCTGAAATAATTCTTTCCTATATGAATTTTGAGTACGGCACTGGTGATTACCACCTGTTCGAATCGCTGCGGTTCAGCAAGCCCGTGAGCAAGACGGACCTTTCCATCTTTGTCAGCGATGTGGGCGACCGCATAAGCTTTGCGCTGGAGTATTACGCGGACCTCTTCAGCCGGGCCAACGTAATAGGCATGGCGGAAGATGTGGTGCGCATTCTGGAGAAGATGACCACAGGAGACCCGGCGTTGCCTGTTGATTTTGCCTATGTGCCCCGGGAGCGGCGTGCGGTGGCGAGTGTGCGCAGGGTGCTGCCGGGTGAGCTGCGGAGAAGTCTGGGGGTGCTGGCGGAGGGCAGGGGCGTTTCTGTGGCTGCGGTGATGCTTGCGACCTTTGCGGTGTTGCTGGGGCGGGTTACAGGCCGGCAGGACCTTGCGGTGGACGTGGATGGCGTTTTGATTCCGTTCCGCTTGGATGATGATACCGAGTTTGATGAGCTGCTTCTGCGTACGCAGGCGGAATTGACTGCCGTGCGGGATGCGGGCGATGAGTCTTATCAGGTAAATCAGGTAAATAAGGCAAGTCAGGTAAATCAGGCAGCAGCGGGGCCTGACACAAGGCCAGCCACGCAGACTGACGGGGAAACGGGAGAGGGTGGGGTGCTGCGCATAGCGTTCGGGTATGGTGATGCCGGACGGAGCGGTGTGCAGAATGCCGTGCTTGAACGGGGGCATGATCTTGTATGCCTTGTGCAGGACGGTGCAGGCGGCAGGGAGGCAACCGTTGTGCGCTTTGACCATGACACCCGCGTGCTGGCGGTGGAAACGGCGGAAGACTGGCTTGGTTATTACGAGAATTTTCTGACCGGCATAGCGCGTTAAGGGCCGGGAATCTGCCGGGGCGAAGTGCAAGTGACGTATTGTGCCGTATTGCGCTGTATCAGCTTTTCATGGTTCTTTGGTCCCGCACGTCGTTTCCAAACGGCTTGCGGGACCAAGATTTCTTAATCGTCAGACGGCGAAAGGACATTGATGATGAAGCTTTCCGACCTCAGGCTCGACTTGCCCGCACACCGCAGAGAGCAGAACGGGGAGGCCGCGCGGGACGGTGCCACCCTAGAGGAAATGATCCGCGCTGTGGTGGAGCGGTATCCGGACCGTGCGGCACTGGCGGACGAGGCTGCATCGTTGCGGTTTTCGGAACTGGATGGCCTTTCTGCTGCCGTGGCCCGGTTCATAGTGCATATGGACTATGGCAGCGAGGCGGCGGTGGGAGTGCTTTGCAGGCGCGGGGCATTGTTTCTTGCCGCAGCCTTTGGGGTGCTGCGGGCGGGAGCGGTGTATGTGCCGGTGGAACGCGAGCAGCCGCTGGCCCGACAGGAAGCCATGCTCAGGCCCGCGCGCCTGATCATAACCGACAGCCATTGCCTGCGGGAGGCGGAGTATCTGCGGTATCGGCTTCCCGGCATTGCGCATGTGCTGTGCATAGACGTGCCAGAGGTTTCGCAGTGCGTGGAGAAGGGAACCGAGCTTGCGAGCACAGCATTCTGGGAGCACGTTGCGCAGGCGGGCAGCGATGGGGCGTGGAAGAGCGTGTTTGACGCCGCCCCGCTGGGCGGGGAGGTGCTGCACGCGCTGGCAGACAATGTGCTGGGCAAGAGCGGCATTGCCGGAATGCGGCAAAAGCGGGTGCTGGATATCGGAAGCGGCTCGGGTGTTGTGGCACGCACGCTCATGGGCGCATCGGACTGCTACACGGCTGTTGAACTGGCGCGGAACGAGCTGGACCGCATAGGGCTTTGGAAGGCGGACGTGCCGGTGCGGACGCATCAGATGGACGCGCTGGATATCTCTTTTCTGGAAGGGGAGGAGTTTGACCTTATTGCGCTGCACGGGGTGGTGGAGAATTTTCCGGGGTATGCCTATCTGCGCCGTGTGTTGGATGCCGCCGTGCAGATGCTCTCTGACGAGGGGGTGCTGTTTGTTGGGAGCGTATGGGACATGGACAGGCGGGATGCGTTGCGTGACGCGCTGAAGGCCCATGCCCTTGCATCCGGCAGCAACAGCGGGCTGCTGCGTTTGGATGCCGCCGCTGAGCTGTTTGTACCCGGCCGGTTTTTCGCGGAGTGGGCGGCGGAATCGCCTGTTCCCGTGGAGATTGCCATAACGGGCATTGACGTGGGCAATGCGGAACTGGCGGAGTATCGCTATGACGTTGTTATCCGCAAGAATCCTGCGGTGGTGCAGGCAGCCGGGAGGTGCCGGTTCGGCACGGAGTATATGTATTCGCTCGCTGCTGCGGAACTGCCCGTTTGTGCCCCGGAACAGGCGGCGTACATTGTGTATACCAGCGGCTCCACAGGTGTTCCCAAGGGGGTTGTGGTGGAGCATCGGCATCTTCTGCATATCCTGCGGGCGTTGCGGGAGTTTGCGCAGGGGTGCGGAAAGGTTGCGCTGGTTGCTCCTCTTTCTTTTGATGCGTCCGTGCAGCAGCTTGCGGTATCCATCTTTTGCGGCAATACGCTGTATGTGATGTCTGATGCGGAGCGGAAAAGCCCGGAGCTTTTTCATGCCTGCCTTGTGCGCAACGGCATAGACCTGTGTGATATGACCCCGGCGTTCTTCAATGTGCTGGTGGAGTATCTTTTTGAACGCAAGCTGGCGCTGCCTGTCAGACGGATACTGCTGGCGGGGGAGATTCTCAGGCCGGATACCATACGCAAGTTTTACGGTATTGCGGGGAATGAGGGGGTGGTGCTGTTTAATGTGTACGGGCCTACGGAGTGCACGGTGGACAGCAGCGCGTTTCGCATAGATTTCAGCAATTACAGGGCGTTTTCATCGTATCCCATCGGCCGGGCATTGCAGGGGGTGGATATTACCATCCGTGACAGGGATGGCCGCGTGCTGCCGGATTCCGTGACGGGCGAGATCTGGATTTCGGGAGCGGGGGTTTGCAGAGGATATCTGCCCGGAAGCGGGGGCGATGGTGCCTTTGTGACTGCCGGGGATGAGCGCTGCTACCGCACGGGCGACAACGGGTTTATGAAGGATGGTCTGCTCTTTTATGTGGGGCGCGAGGACCAGCAGGTGAAGATTCGGGGTAACCGGGTTGAGGTGGGCGAGGTGGAAAACGCCGTTGCCGGTTTTCCCGGCGTGCGGCAGGTGGCGGTGGTGGCGGGGGCTTTTCGCAGCGGAGGGGAGAAGAGTCTGGCTGCCTATGTGGTGGGGGAGGTGGATACGGCGGCGTTGCGGAGTTATCTGGAAGTGCAGCTGCCTTCGTACTGCGTGCCCGAGTATTATGTTCCCATGGTGGAGCTTCCCTTCTCCATGAACCGCAAGGTGGACAGGAAGGGGCTGCCTTCGCCGGTGGGGCGGCATGTTGCCACAGGGGGCCGCAGGCCGGAGGGAGAGGTTGAGGAGAAGCTGGCAGGGATGTGGAAGCGGCTGCTCGGAGTGGATGTGGCCGATGCGGAGGTAAGCTTTTTCAATCTGGGCGGGCACAGCATTCTGGCCATACGCCTGATTGCCATGATCGAGAAGGAGATGGGGGTTCATCTTACGGTGAATGAGCTTTTTGCGCACCCCACCATAGCGCAGCTTGCCGGATTGTTCCGGGGCAAGGCGCAGGCGAATGACAGCCCGGTTATACGACTCTGCCATAAGGAAGGCGGGAAGAATCTGTTTCTGTTCCATCCGGTGGGGGGGAGCGTGTTCTGCTACAGCGGCCTTGCGAGTCTGCTGGGCCATGAATACACCGTGTACGCGGTGGAGGCGGCGGGGTTCAGGCCGGAGAGAACGGCCCTGAACACGGAACTGCACCGGGTGGAGGATCTGGCGGCTTATTATCTGGAAGAGATACTCAAGGTGGAGACGCGCGATATCGTCTTCGGGGGCTGGAGCTTCGGGGGGCTGCTGGCGTATGAGGCCGCCTGCCTCTATGAGCGGATGGGGTATGGAGCGGGGCCTGTGCTTATTCTTGATACCGTGGCGGATAGCAGCCAAAGCCGGAAGATAGCGGCCAAGGATGATGTGGAATTGCTGAAGACGCTGTTGCAGGAATCGTTCGGGTTTGACGAGCAGGTTTTGCGTTCGTTGCCGCGCGAAGGGAAGCTGGCATACCTTGTGGAGTGCGGTGAAAGGGAAGGGCTGCTTCCTGCCGGGTTCAGCGCCGTGCAGATGGATAACCTGTTGCAGACTTACCGCATCAACACCATTGCCGTTGCCCGGTATACCTCGCCTACGCCCACTGACAAGCGCATATTGCTTGTGCGTGCGCTGGATTTTTCAGGCAACGCCCAGATTGTGCCCGATGACGACTATCAGGGCTGGAGCCGTTTTCTGCGCAAGGAGAACATTGACCTGCGATGGACGGAAGGAACCCACGAAACCATGCTCGCGCCGGGGCTTGTGGATGGGGTGGCCAAGCATATTCTGGAGTATTTGGGGTAGGGGGAGAGAATCAAAAGTTGATGTTAGCTAGTCTTCAAGAATTATGAGGGCATGGGCCAAGACGTTGCGCATGAGGAGTCCGTCGTCCAACATGCCCTTGGTGCATGCTTCCAGCCAGCCTCCCTTGAGTACTTCTTCGTCGATTTCGTAGTCTGCATTTTGGGCGAGCAGGGAAAGGAAGTAGCGTATTGCACGACCATTTCCTTCGCGAAAAGGATGGGCAACGTTCAATTCAAGTGCGTAATAGGCAGCTCTCTCTACGAAAAGTTCTGGCGGGGCCGTTCGCAGATGGTCTTCGTTGGCCAGACGGTTGAAAAGCTCTGTTACTGCTTGGTTGATAAAGCATGGTGTGGCGAATCGGGTTTGGCCTTTGGATATGGAAACGTTTCGTTCTTCGCCTGCCCAATCATAGACATCCTGAAACAGGTGATGGTGTATGGCCTTTAGGTGGAGGTAGTCAAAATTTCCCGCAGGGGGATCTTCAACCATGCGGTTGGTAACAGAAAGGCGCTCAAATTTGTCAAGCGCCCCTTGGTCCGTATGGCCTGCCTTGTTCCGGAGGACGGGAGAGTCCGGATAGGTATATCCGTCCCTATGTGCGTAGCGATCTGTCATAATGGGGGAAACGCTTTTTCAGCAGGGAGGTGCGTTCCTCAAGCGAGCAGCCATTGCGTATGCATTCTTCAAACACGACGATTTCTTCACAGGTGAGGTAGAGCCCTTCAATTTCCAAGGATGCCTTGGCATGTCTGAGTCGGCGTGCTTGTATTTCAGCCTTGGTTGTGGGGCGTTTTGCCTTGGAGAACGTGTAGGTTCGTGTGTTGTTCATAGCAAAAGAATATCCTTTGCATAGGCGAAAGGCAAACTTCTTGTTTTCTGGACAGTAAAGGGATGCCCCCCCCAATGGGGGTATGCTCTGTGTTTGATGGCATGTTGGTAGTGACGCAGGACTATTCTGTCTTCAGCGAGGCGGCGTTTTCCGCGCGGGATAACTTTTTGGGAAAGAAAAGAAGGGTGTTGCTGTGGTCGAGGAGCGAGCCCTCGCAGGCGGAAACCGGCACCGCCCCCGATACGCTGCCGTTGTCCGCAAGGCCGGAGGACAACGGCCCCACCGCTACGGGCCAAAGCAACATAGAGGCGACTAATATAGTACCTGATTAGACAGGGGGCAAGGGGCTGGAGGGTGGGGAGGCGTATTATCGATACCCCCCAACTCCGTGGTGAGCTTAACGGCGGACAGCTTGAACTCTTTCGAATACTTGATCGATTTTCCCATGTACTTCTCCTCATGGGCGGGCGATAACCTATCGCTTCGTGTCCGTCACCTATAGGGCACTTCACTGGGCGCTTGGTTCAGCTACAAAAAGAAGAGGATGCTCGCCTGCGCTCCAACAATACCTTGGATCAAGTACGCTATCAGCCTGACGGCTCTTGCGGTACGCAGGTCACTACATCCTCGTCTGATGAAAATATAGCATCTCCCGAAGACTGTAGCAAGGGGAGTGGGGACGGGGCGACATATTATCAGAAGACAGGAGTGCGGCCCGATGCGGCTATGTCGCACTGCCCGCACGCTGGAACGCAGCTACGGGCGGGACGGGGTGGAGTTTTTGCAGCGTGTGCAGATGGGGCAGCAGGCGCAGTTGGGGGAGGGGGTGCTGTTTCAGGCGGCGATGTATAACAAGCCCGAAGGAAGTGCAACCGTTTGTTGAGGGCGTGCGCAGTGGGGAGCAGGGAGACGGTCCGAGCACCGGCGGCACCCCCGGTCGAAGCCCAAGCCTCCTTGCGGAGGACGACCATCGGAACATGTCTCCCTTGGATGAAAGAATAGCACAGGACGATGCCGATGGCAATGGGGGCGGGGAGGGGGAAACCTACGCACAAAAGGCGGGCGGCAATGCCCGCGCAGCCATGTCGCAACAGCCCGCACGCGGGAACGCAGCTACGGGCGGGACGGGTGCTCGTTCACGGTGACGGAAAGCGTCTTGCGGGATATGCCGAGCCGTTTCGCAAGCGTGGTGATGGTTATGCCCAGCGGCTTCATGTGCAGAAGTTGTCCTGCTCGCTTGATTAGAGCTTCTGGTCGGGTGGTGGTTTGTTTTCGCTCAAGAAAACGTACTAATAGTGTTTTAACAGGTGAAATTTTAAACTGATGATTGCCTATGGTTTAAAATTGCGCTAATAAAAGCACTATGAGTACGTTAATAGGAACAAAAATAAACCGCCTGATACAGGGGTGGCCAGAGGGTGCTGTGAAGACTGCAACCGAATTGGCCGACTTGGGCGTGAGCAATTCCCTGACGCAGCGTTATATCAAGGAGGGATGGCTCGTGTCTGTGGGACGAGGGGCGTATGCCAAAACCCACGGCAAAGTAACCAAGCTTGGAGCATTGCACGGAATGCAGTACGAGAGTGCGCACTTGGTCCATGCAGGAGGCAGGACCGCTCTTGAGCTATTGGGGTATTCTCATTACGCGGCGATGGACGACCGGAGATTTTTCCTCTTTGGTCCTCATAAGTGCAAGCTTCCGGAATGGTTTAGAAAGCGCTTTCAGGGGGCGGATATCGTCTTCAGCGCATCGTCGTTTTTGCCGTTTTCTTTGGCGACAAGCTTCACGCGATATGACGCCGGTGCTTTTGCCGTGACAGTTTCAGCTCCTGAGCGGGCAGTGCTGGAGCTTCTTTACCATGTTCCCGCGAAGGTCGGTTTTAATGAAGCCTTCCAGCTCGTGGGTGGTATGGGCACTCTGCGCCCGGGCATCATGCAAGAGCTTTTGGAGCAATGCGCAACGATCAAGGTTAAACGGCTTTTTCTGTATATGGCACGGGAGTCCGGCCACAGATGGTACAAAGACTTGGAAAAAGATGTGGTTGACCTTGGTTCCGGCAAGCGAGTTATCGTGAAGGGTGGGAAGTTGGACAAAGAGTTCCAGATAACTGTTCCAGTATTGAGCGAAGAGGTGCTGTTTTGAGCCCCTATGAAAGGCAGGTGCGTATTCTGCTGAGGGTTTTGCCACTTATTTGAAGTAGTTTCGATTTGATCTGACAGTTCCTCTTGAAAATCGAGAGGTTCTCCCTTTTGATGGAAATGCTGAACACCATCAAA